>JAUWBW010000030.1 GCA_030609665.1 Methanosarcinaceae archaeon
AAAAAGAGAGTGTGAGTGTAAACTCACTTTACGATTGCTTTTGCCGAACGTTTCATGAATCGTCTTTTTGCACCAGCAGATGTATATCTCTGCATAGGTCCGGAATGTGCCTTTGCTGCTGCTTTTTTCTCGACCTTGATAGTTCTGCCTTTTCGTCCTTTGATCTTTACCCATTCAATGCTGCCGGTTTTGCCCATTATAAATCCTCATTATATAATTTGAATAATTTTATTTGTAAATGTTATGACTATATTGTCTGTTGAGTTTACCCTAAGATGTGATGCTTATTATTAAACCTTGCGGGGATTTTGTCCAAAGGCTGCTATGGCGTCAATCTAGCATCTGTGTCAATAAAGTTCGACAGCCACATGCTAACATCCGCCTCGGGCACGTCATTAAACTCATCCTCAATAAGTGCGACAAAATCCCGAAGGATCTCAGGTCTTTTCACATCAGATTTAACTAACGGATGTTGTAGAAACTTTCTTATCAATTGCGGATCTCCTCAACATCGTGTGGGTAACATCACTATTCAGGATATATCGCCAGATATGCAATCGCATTGCTTGAATCAATGGACAGGATGAACAGGATTGACAGGATATAAATGACTTGCCCCATCCTGAAAATCCTGTTCATCCCGTCTAATACTTACCCACTCAATGTTAGGGAGAACCTCAATTGCCTTGCTTCCTGAAGTTCTTTATCTGTGACATTTTGCAATTCCCTGACAAAATCATCCGCATCACTAAAAATTGACCTAAGCTGTTACCTTACCAAACGGATTGTCTTCAAAATAAGCAGCAAACTGTTCCACGGTTTGTGACGACTCTGCATCAGAACCAAAAAGCAATCTGGACAGTGTTGGCCTGTTCATATAAATGATAGTGGGTTCGCCATCGATACCACCAAGTTCACCAGCCTTCTCGATCGCATCATACATGTTACCAAAATCATCAACAAGACCAAGACTCTTAGCCTTTGCTCCGGTGTATATGCGCCCATCTGCGAGATCCTTCACATCGCTTCGACTCATGTTACGACCTGTTGCAACCTCATCCACAAAACTGTTGTATACCTCGATGATAACCGTATCTGCATATTCCTTCTCATCATCCGAAAGTCCTCTCCAGCTACCGCCCATGTCCTTGAATTCACCTGATTTGGCTACATGGAATTCGACACCCTCTTCGTCATAAAATCTCGACATGTTCTGGAACATCCATATAACACCGATACTTCCTGTCATGGTCGATGGATTCGCATAGATCATATCAGAAGGTGCAGCAATATAATACGCAGCACTTGCAGCCACATCACCCATAGACACCACGATTGGCACCCCTTCATCTTGCGCTTTCTTGATCTCCGAAACGATCTCTTCAGCCGCAGCCGGTGAACCGCCGGGACTGTTGATACGAAGAACAATTGCCTTAACCGAATCATCCTCAACGGCGTCCTGTATATAATCAGATATCTCTTCAGATGTCACATATCCAAGACCACCGGGAATGCTGCCGGAGAGCATCGTACCCTGGACATAGATCACTGCCACCCTGTCGTCTTTGGTGTAAAATTCCCCGCCTGCCCCGTAATATATCGCGGCAAAGCTTGCACCAATTATCAGTAGCAGAACTGCGACCACAGCGATATACTGTTTTTTTCGTCCTTTTCTTTTTTCAGGAACTGGATCTGGCTTCTCCTGTGCAATAGGATCGTCCTGTTCGCTATAATGGTGATAAGGTGTGTAATTTGAACTCATCTGGTGCCTCTACAATTATGTATGTAACTGCCTTTATATAATGAACCTATATATTCAAAAGCTTTCCCTTACCATTCACTCTTAATTGTCGCAAGCGAAATATATTTTATAATTGCACACATCCAACACGCTATAAATTTACAATAATACATGGAGAAATAAAATGTCCAAATTTCCATCTGATAAACCTGTGCTCGTGACCTGTGGACTTCCCTACGCAAATGGGAAAGCCCATGTAGGGCACCTGCGCACATACATCCCTGCCGACATCTTTGTCAGGTCTTTGAAAAAACAAGGGCAAGAGGTAACATTTGTCTGTGGTTCAGACACACACGGCACACCGATCGTGGTCAATGCAGAACAATTGAATATCACACCAAAGGAACTTGTCCGGAAATACCACAAGCATTTTGATGACACATTCAAGAATATGAACGTACATTTCGATGCTTTCGGCACTACAGATGACCCTGAAAATCACAACCGCACGCTCGATATTGTAAACAAACTCATCGAGAACGGCTACACATACCCAAAAACAATAGAGATAGCATACTGCCCGGGATGCGACCGCTTTTTGCCTGACAGGTATGTAGAGGGAATCTGTCCACATTGCGGCGAAACCGCGCGCGGTGACGAATGCGATCAGGGTTGCGAGAAGCATCTCGAACCGGGTGAACTGAAAGAACCAAAGTGTACCATCTGTAGAGGCGCAGCAGAATACCGCAAACAGGAACATTATTTCTTCAAATTATCAGAATTCAAGGATTTCCTTTTGGAACATCTTGAGCACATGGAAGGCACCTCCAATGCGAGGAACTATGCTATCGGCTGGGTGAAGAAGGAACTTATAGACTGGTGCATCACGCGAAATCTTGAATGGGGTGTGAAGTTCCCTGGACATGACGACCTTGTTGTGTATGTCTGGGTGGATGCACCGATTGGATATATCGCATTTACCGAAGAATGGGCAAAGGCGAACAATGAGGATTGGGAAAAGTTCTGGAAAGGCGATGGAAGGATCATCCATTTCATTGGCGGGGATATTACGTACCACCACTGCGTTTTCTGGCCTGCAATGCTTAAAGGTGCAGGTTACAGCCAGCCGTGGGCGGTCGTGGCTTCGGGAATGGTGAAGATAGAGAATAAGACATTCTCAAAGAGCCGTGGATATGTTGTCTGGGTTGGAGAGGATTATCTTGACCATGGTTTCCATCCTGACCTTTTACGATATTACCTGACAAGTTACACATCACACACAAAGGAACTGAACTTTTCATGGAAGGTGTTCCAGGAAAAGATCAACACTGAACTCGTTGCCGTGTTTGGCAATTTCCTGTACAGGACGCTTCTGTTCAATTATAAGAACTTTGGCGAGATACCGGAAGGTGAGATCGATCAGGATGTGCTGGATAACATTACTGACACAATCGCCAAAGTCAATGAACCTATAGGTGATTATGAGTTCAAGAAGGCGGTAGATTCCGCTATGGCTCTGGCATCCTACGGCAATGCGTATTTCCAGTCAAATGAGCCGTGGAAACTTATCAAGGTGGATAAGGTTGCCTGTGGCAAGGTTGTTGCGAACTGCATCCAGATCGCAAAGGCGCTCATTCTCCTGTTCGAGCCGGTGTTGCCACAAAAAATGGAAGATGCATGGGCACAGATCGGAATGAGCAGCGATGTTCATGCCGCTACATACAGTGATGCAACAGTGCTGGTCAATAGCGGAACAACGCTTCCAAAACCTACGATCCTGTTTGAGAAGATTGAGGACGACAAGACCGAGGAGATGGAAACTATCTCAAATAAAAGAGTGGCGGAAGCGATTGCAAAGGAATCCGGTACAAAAGAAAGAGAAGGAGATGTGAAGAAAATGGAAAAAGAAACGGAGACTGAAACTATCGAAGAGATCACGTTTGATGATTTTTCAAAATTGGATATCAGGATTGGAACGGTTGTTACCGCTGAACCTGTCAAAAAATCCAACAAATTGATGCGCCTTGAGGTAGATATCGGCGAGGATACACCAAGACAACTGGTTGCAGGGATCAAGGAGACACACGACCCTGAGCAGATAATCGGGCGACAGGTCGTTGTTCTTGCAAACCTCAAGCCTGCGAAACTGTGCGGCGTGGAGTCGAGGGGCATGGTGCTTGCAGGTGACACAGAAGGTGCGGTGCTGCTTATGCCTGAGGCAGAAGTGGCCGCAGGAACGCGGGTGCGGTGAGTAGTTGCTGCGCTCAACGAGTTTGCGAGTACTCAATTTCCATTATTTGACAGACGATAAGGTCCCAATTTCGTCCAATATATATTTACTTCATAATCTATGTGCTGTGCTTGATGCTTGCAACCACATCATCAACATCTCTTTCAATGCCATATTTCCTTTTGAAAAATGCAAGTACATTAAAAACATCCCTCTTCAACAATTCATCCGCATGCGGATGATCGAGATTTACATACTGCGGCCAGTCAATAAACTGCACACCACACTCATACACAAAGATGTTATACTCGCTCAGATCCGCATGTATGACATCAAGTGAATATGCCATGCCGATCTGGTTAATTATCTCATCCAAAAACCATTCAGGTTGAAGTAATCTGGTTTTGACAAGCAAACTGCCTTTCGCAACTGCCATGACAAGAGCATGTCTGTTATGGTCTATCGGTTTTGGCACTGATACTTTTGGATAAAGCGAAACAAGCAGGTCATATTCACGTTTTGCCGAAAGGCGGGCAGCATATATCCATGAGAAATGCTCCTTGTCGGATAGGTGCTCACGGACTCGTTTTACCTGTGTAAAACTTGTTCTTCCTTCCCTGTGGAACTTTATTATAACAGGTGTTGGCTCACCAATGGCAAGTTCAGGTTCCTTTATAGCCTCATGAACAACCGATTCCTTGCCAACCCCTATCTCATCCCCGATCGCGCTGATTGTGCCTCGTTTTACTAAAGTGTTCAATGCGAGCGCATCGTAACCATCGAAATATATCTGGTAGCCCTCATATGGTAGGTGTGTCCCTATAACAAGATTGTTCTTCATGAGTAAACGTATCTTATGCTGAAGTTTTCCGTATGGGTATTTTGTGAATTTTTGCAATTCTTCCACAGGCACCCATTCATAGTTCTTCATCCCGAGCTCTATGCCGGTAAGTACCCTGAAGTCCTTGCTGTCAAGTTGTCTGAATATCCTGATTACATTATCGATCATTGCCTGCAATAAGTTTTGAAATTAAAGATAGTTTGTGGTTGCGATGGCTTTGTGTGTAAGGTACATCCGGTGTAAAAGTCGGGATATATTACGATTTTTAAAACAAAGATATGCAATTACAATTCGTCAAAGACCCAGTTTTTAAAAAACGGGGCATCTAAAGGGTGCATGAATTTAAATTTAATTATCATTGGTATAAATTAAAAATAAGGGGCACGAAAATGAAAAATTTAAATTTTCAATATATTTAAAAATATTACAAATTTCACGTTTTTTAATCCAAATTTTTATACCGTTTGATTATATCTCAATAAGTTGGTCAAAATAAGGATTTCTATTCAACTATTCATCACTTATTTTTATAAATTCATTATCATATCTATTAAATAATTTCATGTCGATTTCGCTTATAATTTTTCCCATATCCTTCATTATAGTTTCAATTTCAATTTTAGTGTAAACATCAGATATTCTATTTTTCCCTTGTTTAGTTTCCTGTTTGAATTTTGGGTTATATTCTATGGCATCATTTGCAGAGTGCACTAAGATATGTCGAGCTTCAAGAAGCTTGTCGATTTCTGTCCAATTGTTTGATAAATGGACAATATCTATATCTAGCAACTTTGATATGGATTTAATTGCCTCAAGATTTTGAAAATTAATCCTTCGATTTTTAATTATATATGTTCCGAAGTTTAAATCATCAAATTTATTTTTATTGAAGGTTAAAACCTTTTGAAAATCGGGAATCAATTTAAATTTGTCAAGGAACTTTTCAAACTTTTCATTCTGGTCTACAATCCACTCTATAAATTCGTTGTCATCAAATATCTTTCTGAATATCATTGAAAAGTATGTTTCCCAATTAGAAACAATTGCAATTATTGCTTGCTCTAATAAGACATTTTTTCCAAATTCTTTCATATCGTTGATTTTTATTTCATGATTATTGTATGAAATTCTCCCCAATTCCCCAAACAACTGCGTTTCATCAATTTCAAATTCAGTTCTTTCGACCGAATCGCTTAAAATCAACAACATTGCAATTTTTTTACTTTTCTCAAGATAAGCATATTTTTCGGCAGTGTGACGAAAAATTCTTGCAGGAGCATTGGGATTAAAACGAATAGAATTACGCTCATCTTCGTTCAAAAGATATCCATAGACTTTTACGATTTAAATACCTCCTGTTTACCTTTTTTTCTGTGCCATTGTCTTTTCTTTTTTTGTTGTTTGCATCTTTAAGCCCCAAAATAACTATCCCTGTACTAAATTGTACAGGGTCTTCATATACTTAAATAAAACGATTTCTTGCTTTAAATGCTGAGTTGGTTATCAACCCTTACCCAAATCCCGTGTGTAAGATTTTGTGTATAAAGTACGTCCTGTGTAAAAAGTAAAGAATCTGTATATAAAGTCGGGGCATAATTCGACTATATAAGCAAAGCCGGTTGTGATACAAGCAATGACCAATGTGATCATTACAAAAATAAACTACAAAAATGCCATGACGATTAACACACCTTGCCCAACAAATCCTGAAAATACAGGGATCGCAAGGTTGTCGTCAATCTCACCGACCACGGTTTCAACAACAGTTGCCACAAGTGCCATGATGATAGCAACAAACCAGTTACCAAGAAAAGCATATCCGATACAAAAGTCCACTACAAACTCGGTAGCACATCCTTCAAGTGACTTGCCGTTGTAGATGCGCATTTTGCCAAATGCCTTACCGATAAGTGCAGCACTCATGTCCCCGAAAGTTGTCATCAAGATTGCAGCATAGGCAATCATTTCACTAAAAACCGAGATGGAAATGATTGCGCCAATTGTGAAAAACACATGACCTGCAAGTTGTGATCTCTCTTTTTCCCGAAACAGGAAATGAAATAGCGGTATCTGCATGCCGTGTTCAAGTCTGAGATGTTCGATAACAAGAATGATTACAAGATACGTGATAAGAAAGGTCAGAACCGCCTCTTTGCCTGCGTAGGCATAGATAAGGACAATGAGAACCGAAGTTAAGTGAATGGTTTTTCGTAATATTTCGTCTACAAGTCCAGTGGGTGCCATCGGAACACAATTGGGCTTTTGTAGTATATAAAAAAAGTGTATTGTGTGCAAAACTTGCCAACAAATATATTGCCGAACCATTTGTCCAAAGATTTCGAAAACTCCAATGCGGCTGCCGGGATTCGAACCCGAGTAATTGGCTTGGGAAGCCAATGTCATACCACTAAACCACAGCCGCACATAGCGTGTATGAATTGATGGGGCCGTAAGATTATATCCTTTGTGGTTTTAGAACAAAAAACACACCACGAGTGCCGCAGGCACTCGCTCAAACTCCCTCACTCATACTTCTTAATGATCTCATCAAACGCATCAACCACAACCGTAAGATCCTCACGTCCAACACCATAAGTGCTCAACTTGAAGAACTTGGTAAGACCTGCCTTGATGCCATGAATATTGCGGGCTTTCAATTCCTTGTACAAGAAATAGCGTCCCTTCTTCGCCCTTTGGGAAATTTCAAAAAAGACCGGTGCTTCAAAGAATATCAGGTCATGGTTGTGGGGTCTGTCTCCGATCTGGATGAGCCCCCTCTCCTCAAGTTTTTCCGAGAACCAGCGAGCATCTGCAACCTCATTGTCCCAGTTGCGGGTTCGTTTGACAACTGTCGGGAACGATGCTATCATGGTCATGATCGTGGCACCGCGTGCCGTACAGCCCAATAATTCAATTTCCTTGACCTCATAGGTTGGCGATTTCTCAAACACAATGTCGGCATATTCTTCCACCACGCCCAAAACACCGATCGGACCCGATGCAGCCATTGACTTGTGTCCGCTCCCGACAATGAAATCCGCGCCAAGTTTCTTTGCATTGACCGGCATCCTGCCGACCGAATAAGCACCGTTGAGCAGCAGGGGAACATCATATTGATGGCAGATAGATGCAACCTTCTTCGCATCTACAAGATTGCCGTAATTGCCATCAGGATACGTCAAAAGAGCGAGTGCCGGCGGCTTTCCACTCTCTTTGATGACATCTTCGATCGCAGTAGCATACCCTTCCGGTTCAGTCTTGTAATCTGGATTGCCGGTATTTGGCACGGTCTTGATATTCAGGTGGGCACGTTGTGCTGCAACGTATGACGTATAATGTGCCACCTGGTCAAGTACTACCCAGTCACCCTCCTTAGCCATCGAATGCATAACCGCAAACTTCGATTCACGCGCGCCGTTTGTCACACGCACTACATCAATGCCCAAAAACTCAGGCAAAGCCTTATGCACAAAATCATAGATCGGCGGCGTCTTGATCTGATCAAGCACACCCGGGCAAAAATCGCAGATCGAATACCCGTCGCCCCATTGCACAAGGGCACGGCGTGCTTCATCCGTAAGAATGCCCCCCCTCTGGAGCGGGTCAATATTAATTGCATTTAAGGTTCCACGTTTAATGTACCCGAATTTTTGTAGTGAAATATCGTCAAGTGTCATTGTATATCCTCGGATTTTTGGTTAAATGTATATCCGGATCTGCTATATGTGTAAACATCAATACTAGTGAACTACCCTCCCTGCCGCTATACGGTGAGGAAGGAGTATTCTGCTTCATTCAGATAAAAATACATCGTATACATCGGAATGCAGCACGCACTGGCATCAGACCGAATCCATCACATCCAGCATAGCATCAATTGTCTTTTGAGGGGTCGAAGTAGTATTCACAATATATGGATTGACCTTCTTAAACAGTCTCTTAAAGAACTTAATTCTCAAGTCCAGTTTTCTCTCATCCTTAACAAGCAGGTGCGGATTGCAAAAATTATTTGCCAAAAGGTAATCGATCATCTCATTCCCCTCCATCCGGTGCACAAGTTGCGGATCAGACGGGTCTCTTTTAAGCGTAAAGAACGTCTCAAGCGTAGTCTTATCATGCATCTTGGCAGCCCCGATCACATTTCGCAGGTTTATGACTGCTCTGTGTTTTGCATCAAGAGGGGTCTGCTCCATGATCGGCTTGAATTCCTCAAAGTCATCTTCAATACCTTCCCTGATATACACATTCTTCTCAGATGCCATACACACAGCCTCACCATGCTGGAAACGTGTGAAAAACCAGTCATCACTAACGAGCGTGGTATGCGGTCGTCGCATCAATCCATAGCCGAGCGTAGTCTTACCAGTCCCGCTTGGTGCAACAATAGCAACACCGCTGCCATTGTACTCAAGACATGCGCCGTGAAGTGAATAGAACCTGTGCACATCTTCCAGCACATCCCCTGCCACAGCAAGAGCCAGGGATTTCACATAGCCGTAGTAATCACAATTCCAGATGAACACAGTTCGTGAGAATGGATCATACTCAACCTTAAAGCCATCGATCTCGATATTATCAAAGACCAATATCCTGCCATGCGAACGGATTCTCTCACCGAAATGGTAAAAATTCTCATCAAATGTCCCCATCGTTGTTGGTTGGTCTGTGATCAGTTTAATGCAGCATCCATTGATATCCACTTTACGTTCAAGCAACAATCTGTGCTCTCTTTTAAGTTCGCCCCAATGTTCATCCGCTTTTGATGTTGAAATTATATCTATAGTATATGCCATGTGTTCCACTCCGATTATATATCTGTTTTTCAGGTATTTAGGGATTGGCCCTACTCAGCAAAAATAAAAACAATATGGAGATGTTCCTCATCCCCATCATAAAATATATCGCCTAAGCCTCAATAACCGGACGCACTATAACTTATACGTCCGCAGCTTTGCTAAAAACTGATATGAACTCATCACACTCTGCAATAAGTGTTGATACCGCATCCTTGACAACAGCAATAGGATCGGTGCCGTCTGTCATTACATACAGCACAGGATCGCTTATTGTTACATGCTTCATATCATAGGATGCAGTATGCACTCTCTCATCGGCAAGCAGTACTGATTTTAACATATTGAGAAGAGTGTGGCTTTCACCTACGATCTCAAGATGCATATCATTATCAGATTTATCAACAATATTTAGTTCCATAAAATATCACCCTATTATAAAATGTCAATTGTACTCAGATGATTCCTGTTCCGAAGCCTGCTGCAATTTTTCGGTTCTGAATATTTCCACAGGATGGGCATTTTAATTTATCTTTACCCTGATCCTTGACCATGGATGTATGGCAGTTTGGACAGAGTGCTTTCATAACACCCAACTCGGCTCCCGATGTTGTAAGTCGCATATTCTCAAGATTTATGACCTTTCCTTTGATGATATCAGATATTCCGAATTCATTGGACATATCTCTCACATACGCTTCCTTAACATTGGACACGTGTATTGCAGCAACTGGAGCCTGAAACGCTCTTTCACCTTCTCCTTTGATCGCTTCAATTCTCAAAAGTACCATGGAGTCACGAACATTAAAGATCGCACCAACAACAATATCACCCACTTTGATCACTGGAGGTGTGGATATTTTTGGAATTACCGATATAGTTCGTCTTTTCTTATTGACACTAACGGTTCCGGCAACAAGAGAGAAAATATCTCCACCACGAACGAATGTCTCTGAACCTGGCGCAAACTCTTCATTTGTACCGATCAGGTCGCCGGGCAGAACAAATACGGTTTCTTCAGTAATCTCTGGTTCAGCCTTTTTCGTTGCAGCCTTCTTCTTGCCAGTCTCTTTTGAACTATCCTTTTTGGTTGTCTTTGGTTTTCTGGAAGCAGGTTTTTTTTCCTTTTTCTCTTCCACAACTTCAGCTTCTACTGTTTCCCCAGTTTCAACTTCCTCTTCTACTGTTTCACCTGTTTCAACTTCATCCAGACTTTCAACTTCCTCTTCTTCCTCAGTTCCTTTTATCTTCCTTCTTGAAGTTTTCTTTCTTATTCTAATGATAATCCCTCTTGTCAATGTTAAGTTATAATTAATCAGTTATAAGTTGCTTATAAGCCACAATTATGGATTCATTCAGTATTGGACCATTGTCCTATTGTTGCATAATCCTGTATATTTCCACTTCAATCTGTTCCACATCTTTTTTATGGAACTTAAATGTTCGTTTCATTGAGAATGAAGTCTTATACCACTCTGTAATGACGGCAGGACTAATGAACTTTTGGATAAAATCATGACTTCCACAATTATGAATGGAATATGTGACCTCACTTGTTCTCAATGCAGTTAAAATAAACGGTCTGTCACTCCCCTTTGCCTGAGCACCAAAAGGCGGATTCATGACCACCGTATGCGCATTTCCTTTAATGTCCGATATGTCGCAGCATTTAAATTCAACATCAACCCCCATTTTCATGGCATTATTTCTTGCAATCTCCAGCGCCTTTTCATCCGTATCAAAACCAACCACTCTTTCCGCACCAAGCAATTTAGCCCCGATCGCAAGTATCCCTGTCCCGCATCCAAGGTCATACACAGTATCTGCAAGATCTCCATTCATATATGCAAAATGCAGCACCTCTGCAGCAAGCACTGCCGGTGTTGCATACTGCTCAAGTCTAACATTTGGTGAATCAAAACCCGCAACCTTTTCGAGTAAGATCTCAAGTTTTCGCTGTTTCATCGTATTACTCTACTCCCCTAATATCTCATCGAACACGATGTCGTCCCATTTCCTTTCACCGATTGCGATCTCAAATTCCTGCGGCATGAGCATGGGGGCATGGAATCGTCCAACTTCGTCAACCGCCAGTCTTGGACATGCAGTGTTTACAAACGCATCGACCTTGAATTGCAAAAGTTGGTCAGGAGTGATGAGATCCATTGAAAATATGTATGCATCCTTTTCATGCTTCTTTGCAAGTTCCTTCAACTCATTCGCAAGTTCCATGCGATTCTGTCCGTTCTTGGTAGAAACAATGATCCCAAAAACATTTGCATCATACGATTTACCAATAACCGCACTGCGCTGGCGCATTATCAGTGTCTGGTCCGGTTCACGCACTTCATTCATAAGAGGGTCTGCAATAACCACACGTTTTTTTATTGCTAGAGTTACTCCAAGCGGATGAAAATCCCCACTTCCGATATACAAATACTCATCGCACTTCTCTATACCTTCAACACGCGCCGCTGAAAAATTGCAGCCAAGAACCTGTCCCGGGTATGCAATTTTACTGTCCCCTTCACCGATAACACATGTTTTACCATTCTGTTCCAGAATCTCTCGCACCTCACCCAGTTTATGCACATGCTGGACTGTTGTGATTAATCCGATAACCTGCCCACGCAGGCTTTGCAATGCCTTTTTAGCAACGGCAGTCACATCTACATCCGACCGTGCTTCAATAAAATATACCTTTTCACTCAATTTCGTATCATCAAGTTCAGCATGGCCAAAATGGAACATGATATCCACACTATCCACTAAGGCAGCATCAATATCACATGCACCAAAACAGGGGTTTCCCGAAATAATAGTCCTGACACCGGTCGCATCTTCTATCATAGAGGATATCCGTGGCGACCGCCTTTTAAAACCTTCAGGGAACTGAAGCCCAACAATCTCTGCACC
>JAUWBW010000208.1 GCA_030609665.1 Methanosarcinaceae archaeon
GGAACTTGAACTTACACAACGACACCTTGTTGTACTGAAAAAAGTTATCGAGAGCGGACCTATTGGCATCTTAAAACTCGCAGAAGAGACCGAAATGCCTACACATAAGGTAAGATACTCACTTCGCGTACTTGAACTTGAGCAACTGATCAAACCTTCCGCAAGTGGTGCGGTCGCCGGTGAGCAGGTGGAAGAGTTTATATCTCATTTTGACTATGAATTGGAAAACATGGTTCAAAAAACAGAACGCATACGTGAGATTGGAAGATCCATCTGAAACCATTTTATCCAACATTACTTTTTACATTATGATTTTAGCATTATGATTTAAACATTATAATTAGAATTATACTCATGGAGAATACTGATGACATTAACTGAAGATGACACAAAAACGATTGAGAAATATGCACTGCAAAACGCTGTAAAATACGGCAAAGCACCGCAGATCGGGGCGGTTATGGGGCGTGTGATGGGGGAATGCCCTCATCTTCGCCCGATGGCAAAAGAAGTCAGCCCCGTGATTGCCAAGATACTCGGCGAAGTCGCAAAAGGAAACCCGGATTCGTGGAGAGGGCGACTTGAAACCATTGCGCCGGAACTGATCGAGGAGTTGAGTGTCAAAAAGGAGCCGGAAAAAGGATTGAAGCCACTCGATGTTGCTGAAGGCGAAAAAGTTGTCATGCGCTTTGCACCAAACCCAAATGGTCCCCCGACACTCGGCAGTGCAAGGGGCATTGTGGTCAATTCCGAATACGTCAAAAAATATGACGGCACCTTCATCATACGTTTTGATGACACCGACCCGCAGACCAAACGCCCCATGCTTGAGGCATATGACTGGTACATCGAGGACTGCACATGGCTTGGTGCCGCACCCGATAAAGTAGTAATCGCATCCGACAGAATGCAGATGTATTATGATTATGCGGAAAAACTGATCGAGATGGGGCAGGCATATGTCTGTTTCTGCGACGGTGGCGAGTTCAAGAAATACAAGGATGCAAAAGAGTCATGCCCGCACAGGAACGAGAGCGTTGAGGTCAACCTAACCCACTGGAAAAAGATGGTTGCCGGTGAATATGAGGAAAAGGTTGCTGTTCTTCGAATAAAGACCGATATTAAACACAAGGATCCGGCAATCCGTGATTTCGGTGCTTTCAGGATAGTAAAAGTACCGCACCCTCGCCCTGAAGTTGGCGATAAGTATGTAGTCTGGCCTCTTCTTGATTTTGAGGGTGCCATAGAGGACCACGAACTCGGCATGACCCATATCATCAGGGGCAAGGACCTGATGGACAGCGAAACGCGGCAGGGTTATATCTACAAATATCTGGGATGGGATTATCCAAAGACCACACACTGGGGACGCATTAAGATACACGAGTTCGGTAAGTTCAGCACAAGCGGACTTCGCCATGCGATAGAGGAAGGGGAGTACACAGGCTGGGACGACCCCCGTCTTCCAACACTGCGCGCCATGAGACGAAGGGGCATCAAACCCGAAGCCATCCGCAAGTTCATGATAGAAATGGGGGTCGGCGAGACCGATGTGAGTATCAGTCTCGACACCCTGTACGCAGAGAACAGGAAAATGGTTGATCCGACCGCAAACCGGTATTTCTTTGTCTGGGACCCTGTAGAGATTGAGATTCAGGATGTTGAACCTCGAACTGCAACACCGCCGCTTCATCCGACAGAAAATAGAGGACAACGCGAGATCGAGGTTGGTACAAAAGTGCTCATTTGCAAGGACGATATGGAAAGCCTCGAAGTCGGCGACAAACTTCGCCTAAAAGACCTGTACAACATTGAGATCACGTCTACTGCTCCGCTTCAGGCGAAGTACACCGGAGATTCAATGCCCCCAGTCAAAAAAGGAGAAAAACGCATCCGAATCATACACTGGGCACCAATCGACGGCGCACCAGTAAAAGTTCTGGCACCTCATGGCGAGTTCAATGGAATAGGCGAGAGGCAGATCGCAAATGAACTGGATAATCTGGTGCAGTTCGAAAGGTTCGGATTTTGCAGGATCGATTCGGTAGATCATGAAATTGTTGCGTATTTTGCGCATAAGTAATGTAAATTGGTTGATTTAAGATAACGATGCGACCACCGCGCGAAGCGCGCACGTTCCTGCCATTATTTGAATGATGCTTTGCGTGCCGTTTCACATACCGTTTCGTGCACTATTAATCCATGTGTGTGAGATATGTACGGATCCAATGAATGTGCATTTGATCATTGGTGCAGGGCTGTGCCGCCTGCGGCGGGTTGTTGCACTGTATTAAGTTTTAGGTCTGATTGATATTTGAAAAATTGATACAATGAAAAAGAAAGGTTTTGCCCCGATAATTGATAAAAGTACACGCATTCTCATTCTTGGCTCCCTGCCAAGTGATGAGTCAATACGCAAGCAGCAGTACTATGGTAATCCCGGAAATGATTTTTGGAGACTCATAAGTGAGGTCATTGGGGTGGACATCACCGCACTTGATTACAGTGCAAGAATCGAAAAACTTCAAGAACACGGAATTGGACTTTGGGATATCTTTTCAACAAGTGAAAGGGAAGGTAGTCTGGACTCAAATATTAAGAATGAGGAGATTAACGACTTTTCGAATCTCATGAACGTTGCTCCGAATCTTCAACTTGTCTGTTTCAATGGCAAGAAAGCAGGAGAATTTGAAAAAAGAATCCGGGAACATGGGGGACGTGGGATTGAGACAAAAGTCCTGCCCTCTTCGAGCGGTGCGAACAGAAGAAACTCAAAGAAAAGGATTATGGAATGGCAATCAATTGCAGATTTCATTGTGCAACCGTAACCATACATGTCGCTCAGTTGTCATCATGGTTATCATTGTCATTGTGAAGTGCTCGCTCAACAGCCTTTTTATGAATTTGTGCAGATTCATGGATTCCCCCCGTATTACCCCTCACAGCACGGCATGGATATTGCTGGATTAGCAACCCTGCACGCGCGGGAGCATCACTGACTGACATCCCGATCAGTTTTTCTGCCATCTTCCATGTACTTCCGCAAGGTGCGCCGCGAATCACGTTCACGTCAACGATCTTGCCGTCGCGGGTTTTGATATCAAGTACCGGACTTCCGAACTTTGATGTGTATTCAGGTGCAGCGGGGTTTGGTTTGAGAGTGCAGCAGATGTCATCCACTTCTATGTACATGCCGTATTGCTTTGAGATCTCATCAAGTTCGGCGATCGGTGCACGCGATGCGCCTCCGGGTACGATTAGGGCACGCACGCCGCCCTTTCCTGCAAGTTTTGCAATCTCC
>JAUWBW010000098.1 GCA_030609665.1 Methanosarcinaceae archaeon
TGGCAATCAGCACAAGTATCCATACTACCTTCCATTGTATCTTCACTGGTATCGATAACAGTGCCCTTTGCAATCTGGTGGTCACTCTTATCATCCGATAGCCTTGGGTGGCAGTTCTGGCAGTTCATCCCTGCTGATATGTGCACATCGTTGCCAGCATCAAATACATCTCCTCTTTTTGCCGTGTCTTTCGAATGGCATGTCATGCATTTGGCTACGGTGGGCTTATCACCAACTGTAGGTACAGAACTCTGATGACAGCGAGCACAGTCAGGGTTAGGTTTACTTGCGCTCCAAGAAGCTCCGATGTGGCAACTTCCACACTTAGCTTCCCAAGCGGTCTGCCCTTGTTCTCCCAAATTGAAATTGGGCAGGGCACACCACTTCTCCAGCATGCCAAGACCGTTGCCCCATCCGCTGTCATTGTAAGCTTTGCTCATCCCAAGCTGCCCATGATATGAGTTGTTTACCGTATCTCCGATGGCGGCGTAGGACACTCCTATACAGGAGACAACGAGTAATGCCGATAGAATCATCCTTATTCCAGCTTTTTTCATTTTTTATCACCTCCTTTTTATTATTGATACTTCTGTCATCGCGCCCCACCTCGGCGCTCTAATGCACTTACCGCAGTGCCCAAAAGGTAAATCCCTGTGCATCTCGGATTTTTTAAACCGTGGTTTTTACTCAACATATACATCTCCATATTATTTTAAGTCACTATACCCCGGACTTAAGTCCAAGGCCTGTATAATATATCTCAGCCTTTCGATTTCTTATCTTGTCCGGCAATATATTTCTCAACAATGCTGCGTACTTCGTACGCCAGCAGCCTCGATGTAATCGAGGCTCTTCCCAGCCATGTCCAACACTTCCATGATAGCAGCTTGGAGCCCAAAGACTGCTTTTACACCATTCTTTAAGTTCAGGAAACTCCTGTCTTAATATTCTGCTGCTTCTACCTTTTAATCTCTTAGCAATAAAGCTTACGGAATATTTTGGTGGATATTGAATAAATAAGTGAATGTGATCAGGACTCACAGATATATCAATTACTTCGATATCAAGTTCCTTGCAGGTCTTCCTGATAATTGCTTCCGCTACCATCGCCACTTCCCCGACAAGTACTTTTCCCCTGTATTTTGGAGAAAACACCATATGGTCGGTAAGTAGTGATACCGTGTGCCTGTCATGTCTCAACTGTTTTGCCATGCTTTAATCCCCTCTATAAAAACAGGCAATGTTAAATAAACACTCGCCAAGTGGGGTGAAAGTGTTCACAAAAAACAAATTGCCTATTTCAGTTCATCCTGTGATGCCTTTGAAACTGCGCATACATCAAAGGCGCGCGCGGTCGTGTGCCGCCGTGAAGTTATATGGCCATGGTCATTCGGTTGTAGATTGGTTAAAATGCGGATTGGGATTGGCACTCAGGATCATGCTCTGCTACCATCGCCAAAACATTCCTTACAAATATAATTATAAACATAAACCCCCAATACATACCCATGCCAGACATCCATATCAAAAACACAAAAGTATTTTTCAACAGCTACCTCCAGCCCGCCGAGGTCACGATCGAGGACGGTAAGATCACAAAGATCGCAAAAGACATCCACGTATCAAGCGTTGATCGGGTAATCGACGCAGGCGGCGCGCTCACTCTTCCGGCAGGCATAGATGTGCATGTGCATTTCAGGGACCCCGGACTCACGCACAAAGAGGACTGGTACTCAGGTTCATGCTCTGCCGCCGCTGGTGGGATAACCACTGTCATTGACCATCCGAACACGATACCGGCTACCATTGACAAGAGTTCGTTCAAGGAAAAACACAAGGCTGCAAGGCGAAAATCCATCATTGATTTTGGTATCAATGGCGGGGTCACGGGAAACCTTGAAAAACTGCCACAGTTGTGGGAACTTGGGGTTACCGCCTTTGGCGAGATATTCATGGCAGAATCCACAGGTGAACTAAATATCGATAACGAGACATTTGATAAAGCGCTCGGCATCATCAAGGAACTCGATGCTCTTGCCTGCATCCATGCCGAAGATGAAACAATCCGGCTTGAGAGGGCGGAATTGTTGAAAAACGACATGTCGCCGGAATCCCATTCCAAAGAGCGCCCCAACATCTGCGAGGCATTTGCAGTACAGAGGGCGGTTGAACTTATCACCAAGCACAACACGCGCACCCATTTTTGTCATATCAGCACGCGTGAATCACTTGGAATCATCAGGCAGGAAAAATACATTGCGCGCGAAGAAGGAAGGCAATCCAACATCACATGCGAGGTTGCGCCGCATCACCTGTTCCTCACAAAAAAGGACTGGGCGCGGTTGGGTTCGTACGGCAAGATGAATCCGCCGCTACGGAATCGCATGAGCGTCAAGGCGCTTGTGAACTCGCTCAATGACGGGCTCATAGATGCGGTGGCATCCGACCATGCGCCTCATCTTGAATTTGAAAAGGATGTGGATATCAAGACCGCGCCATCGGGTGTGCCGGGTGTGGAAACCCTCCTGCCCCTCATGCTTGCGGCTGTGAAGAAAAATTTGCTTCCGCTTGGACGTATGATCGATGTGACAAGCAAGAATCCGGCACGGATATTTGGGCTGGACAGGCTGTCAAAAGGCAGTTTTGAGGAAGGGGTTGATGCCGACTTGATAATTGTGAACCCGTGCGACATGCGCCCAATTACGGCAGACCTGCTGCACAGCAAGGCAGGCTGGACGCCTTATGAGGGTATTGACGGAATATTCCCGCAAATTACGATCTCGCGAGGTGAAGTTGTGTGGGATGGGGAGATCGTGGGGAAACAGGGGCGCGGGAAATTTTTGGAAGGACGCGGGAAACCTGTGGACATGGGATGAACATATTATGCAAACTGTGTATACATAAACCGCAATCTATTATAACCATTATGTGAAACTATGTACATAGTGATCACATGAGAAACAAATTCCCAATACATACTACTTTGAGTTCAGAGGCGATCAAGGTTCTTGAGAGGTATGAAAAAGAACTTGGTGCAAAGAACATAGTTCTTGAAAAAGCGCTTCTTGCCATGGATGGTATGCGTTATAAGGCTAAATTGGATACCGGTGGAATGAGCGTTCCAATCAAGCGGATCAGCACTGGCATTCCAGGGCTTGATGAATCTATTGAAGGTGGAATCCCAAAAGGATTTTCTGTAATTGTCACAGGACCGCCAGGCACGGGTAAATCCACTTTTTGCATGCAGTACTTGATGGAAGGTGTGAAAAAAGACGAAAAATGCATCTTTTTTTCATTTGAGGAGCGTGTTGAACAGCTGGTGCAGCATTTCATGCGTTTTGGATGGGATATCGGGAAGTACATTGATGACGGTTATCTCGAGATATTCGGCATGTCAATGCTTACATCAGAAGAGATGATAGAGATCATAGACTCTTACAGACCTGAGCGTGTTGTGTTTGATTCCATCAATGTTTTTGCTGAACCGGCTGATTTTCGTACATCAGGTTCATGGCGCAGTTTGTTGCGGCTGCTAAAGGTGAAAAAGATATCATCCCTTTTCATCACTGAAAAGCATCACGGCATTGAAATCAAACAGTTTGATGATTATGATTTCCTTGGTGATGGGGTCATATTTTTGGATTCGATCCAGACAAATGAGATCGATACCACACCAACTCCTGTGATGGCAGTCCAGAAGATGCGGGCAACCCGTATAGACCGCACCCCACAGCCGTTCAGGTTCACTGAAACCGGAATTTCAAAATACCGGTCAATGGCTGTTCCAAGAAATGTAATGCAAGAAAAACTTATAGCACGAAAAAAGTCATCCGGTCTTTAAATGAAATATGATATAATGCTTGCAGCAAGTGCAGAAACATAAATTGCCTTAAATCCACCAATGCCACCAAGATTGATGTAAGCACTTCCTTTTTTTTCCCTGTCGAACGTTATAAGTGTGGTGCAACTACCTATCAGTATTCCTCCGACACTTGATACAAAAACAACAATCGCCGCATTCTGCGGTGCAAGTATCAGTGCAAACGGTATCGAGACCAGTCCGATGTAATCGGGAACAACAATGCCGATGCCGCTGACCATTTCTGCCAGCAGGCTCACGGCGACGATCATGATAAGCATCACTTCAAGTGCAGATGTGTCGGGCTGGGTTATCAGCAGATACAATAATGTAAGTACAGGGATTATGAACCCGCCAAGATTCAATGTTGTTATGGTATCGAATGCCTGTCTTTTTTCGACAGTGAGTTCATTTAAGACCGGAATCCCGTAGATGTCTTCAAGAGCGAGCGCATCACGTGTCAGATGTTCCGGTTTTTTTGTACGTATCTTTGTAAAAGGAATCTCTATCCGGCTTGCGGCAAGCATGATCAAAAGTAAGAAAAATAAAGGTAGGGATGATATTGTCCCAAGGGATAGATTCCCGTGGTAGCACAAACTTGCGATCGGTAAAAGTAAAAGTCCGAATATTGCATACATTCGTATGTCTGATTTACTCAGATATCCTCGCATTTATTCACCATGAATATATTTTGGCAGATGCTTATTAAGCGTTTCTACTTGTATGCGGATGCAATATTCCGATTCGGGTAAATCCCGGCATGTTTGTTGGATTCAATCGGTCAAGATCGATTTATAACGGTATCAGTATGAATTCAGTTGAGACCGAAGGAGTTCGTTTCGTTTCTTTTCAAGGAAACTGTACACACTACCATGATTTGAACCGTTTATGAGCATCTCGATCGCGGTTCGGATTATATGGTTTTGATCAGGATGTCCGATGACGCTTGCGGTTTTGCCATAGATAGATATTTTGACCCCAATCATGGTTTCTGCGATCTCCCTTGTTTTACCGCCCTTTCCAATGATCCTTCCTTTTAGCCGCAGCAGTTCTTTTGGTGTGTTTGCAACTTGTGATAGGTCCATTACATCAAGCATCAGCATATCGTCATCAAGGAATTCGATCGCTTTGTCAGGATTGAACCCGCGTCCAATTGCCTGCACTACATCTGCGGCACGCATTGATGCTATTGGGTCGTCTCCCTGTATTACTTCGACTACTCCTGATTCGCTGCCTATATCGAGTGTTGCGGTTGATTTTCTTTCAATGAGTTCCTTGACGCGACCTTTTGGACCAATTACTGCGCCAATTCTATCTTGTGGTATTTTGATATGTGTCATGTTATGTTCGCCTGTTATTATGTGGATGGGTTAATTCGTTTTTGGGTTAATAAACCTGAAATCATTTTTGTACTTCATTGTTTCGGATGAAGGAGTACATCTCTTCAGGGGTTGTTGTGATCTTAAAACGCTTGAAAAATCGGAGAATGTTTTTTATGTCGCGACGCAAAAAGGTATCTGCACGTGGATGTTCGAGTGTTACGGCTTGCCCCATGTCTATTATGATGGGTGTCATGTCGTTGGGGTCTATCATTATATTATATTCACTCAGGTCACCATGTACCAGATTTGCATCTTTGAATAATTTGTGCATGTATTCTTTGATGGTTTCAAAGATATTGTGCGCCTGTTCATTGTCAAGCGACACGTCTTTTAGAAGGGGATAGGGTATTCCGTTCTCCCCAATGAATTGCATTACGAGTATGTTCCTTTCGGTTGTGATGGGTTCTGGAACACGTATGCCGGCATTTTGTGCCCGGGTAAGATTTCTGAGTTCTTTTCGTGTCCAGGCGAATATGATGTCGCGCTTGCGGTGTCTGATGTTCTCAAAGCGCGGGTCTCCGAGTATGTATTCTTCCATTGAGTTGAAGGTGCTGGTCGATATTCTGTATATCTTGACAGCGCATTCGTGTTCTTCCCCGTCAGCCAGAAATACGTTTGCTTCTTTGCCTGTGCTGATCGAACCACCCATTGCCTGGATAATTCCTTTGTTTGAGAGGGTGTAGAGCGTTTTTAGTGTGGCGGTGTCAAAGACATTTTCTTTTACTTTGATGGAATCAGTGTCTTTGCGCCGCATGCGCATCTTATCAACTTCGGTGTCAATGCGATGTACTTTGTCCTTTAGGTTCTTCATGGTGTGCGATGTTTATTGTAAGAATCCTTTGCGGTCAAGCCAGTTTACCTGTGGGCGTGTGTATTTCCATATTACATCGGCTTTTGAGTCCTGAAAATCCCATGGGACTGCAATTACGATATCTCCTTCACGGATCCATGTCCGTTTTTTCATTGAACCTGGAATCCGCCCCATTCGAACAATTCCGTCCATGCATCGTAATCGTACTCTATTTGCACCGAGCATGTTCTCTACAGTTGCAAGTACCTCTCGATTTTCTTTGCGAGGGGTACGTACTCGTGTAACCTGCGGCGCAGCATGCTTATCTTTTTTATTATTTTTCTTATACAGGTTAATACCTCATTCTTTTGTTTGTTTTAGCACATATTTTATAATTATATAGTTCGAGTTAAATCGCCGGAGGGAGATTTTTCTCGTATCTCAAGTATGTCTGCGTGATATGTGTCATACGTTGTTAAAGGTTGCGTGTGTTTTAGGGCTTGCATATTGTTTTGCCATACTTTTCCGCGGTTTTGTGGTTTGATGGAATGTGGTTTGTGATGCACCATTTTTTTTGCGTACGATATGCTTATATACGAGGGTGTGTATGTTAGAAGTCCTCAAAATCCGAGGTCGTGTGCAGCATTATCTGCACCCATCTAATGATGGATCAAGGATTGTGAATTAAGCGTGTATATAAGTCCACAATAAGGTTTATGTACTACATGCGCTTAATAGAGCAGTCTCGTGTTCTGCACGAGTTGTTTAACTTTATCACCGCCTTATATTCATAAGTGTGGAGTCAGGAGTTGTTTCCTGACTGACGTTAGATATGACAGTTCGATTAATTCTGATCGGTGGTGTTTAATAAAACACAACTAAAAGAATCAATCGAACGTGCATGAGAGACTCTCAATTTATATAACATCAATTGTGAGTTCTTTCCCAAAAATTCTATTGACTTCCAAAGATAAGATACTAGTGTGCGCAGAATCAGCGAATTTAACAATTCTGGTTGATCCTG
>JAUWBW010000079.1 GCA_030609665.1 Methanosarcinaceae archaeon
ATCACAGATATTACCGCAGATAGCGGTAATGTGAATTTCATTGCCAAGGTGATGTCGGTTTTTGATGCAAAGGAGTTTAGTCGAAACGACGGTACGATCGGGAAGGTCGGGAATATCACTGTTGCCGATGAAACGGGATCGATCCGTGTGACGCTCTGGGACGATAAGGCAGAACTCATTACAAATGGAAGCATCGAGATCAGTCAGAATGTGCAGGTCAGCGGATATGTGAAGGACGGATATTCAGGAGTTGAGGTGAATATCGGGAAGAATAACGTGATCACACAAACCAATGAAGACGTGGATGCCACTATGAACTCCCAGAAGATCACTGATATCAAGGACGGAATGGGCGATATCAATCTCTGCGGCAGGGTTGTGGATGTTGCTGATGTGCGTACATTCAGCCGCAAGGATGGGACCGAGGGGCGCGTGTGTAATATCACGATCGGTGATGAGACAGGCAAGATCAGGGTCACGCTATGGGACGATAAGACCGATCTTACTAAGGACATCAGTTTTGATGATTCGATCGAGATCATCAATGGATATGCCCGTGAAAATAATTTCAACCAGCAGGTAGAGATCCAGGTAGGCAATCACGGAGTGATCAAGAAGACCGATACTGCTGTGGAGTACAGGGAAACGTTCACGCCTATTGCGGATATCGTACCCGGGGAATCATATTCCATCGAGGGTGCTGTGTCAGGACTCGGCGAGTTACGGGAATTCACACGCGACGACGGTACGCTCAATATGGTTTCAAACATCTATGTTTCTGATGATTCAGGGCGCATAAGAATTGCACTCTGGGGCGACCACGCACCTCTTGTTGATGCACTTGATATTGATACAGGGATACAGGTAATAGATGCCTATTCAAAGTCCGGTTTCAATGATGAGATCGAGTTGAGTGTTGGGAATCGGAGTCGGGTTGTTGTTTTGTGAGTGATTGAAAGAGATATTGCCGGATGAGATGAGAAAACGAGACCTGAGTTTATAAGTGTTGTTTTTAGACAAACTTAAATAAAAGGAATGCGTTTATTTAATCAATTAAACTCATTAATTAAACTCATTAATTAAACCTACTAACTAAATGATAACTTTTAATCAATTAGAGTGACTGAAACATGGATAACACAGAAGATATGAAGGGAAAGATTAATTATACATTAGAGAAATATGGCGAGACCCACGTAAAAGAATTAGCAAAAAAGATTGGTCACAGTCCTGCTACAGTTTCACGATATCTAGGAATATTATATGCTGAAGGCAAATTGATATTAACGGAAAAACCACCATACAAATATTATAAGCTAAAGGAAGATAAATAAACTAGAACGTAATATAATAATAGTTGATAGGAGGAATCATGAGTAATTGCAGCAAATGTGGAATTACAATACAAGAATTCTTAACAGGGAAACATAGTGTGGAAGAAGGCATAAATTGTGATGAATGCTTTTTCGATGAATTGGGAAAAGTAGTCGAGAGTCATCCTATTTGTTTACCTCAGGGTGTTTCTTTTTATCCTCAAAGAGGATATTAAATTTTTTATTTTTTATTATTGGAATAATAAATTATGCAGATTCACTTAGATGATGATACCTATAAAAAAATGGTACATTCTATAGCGTATGAATTGTCTAAAAATTTAGGCGATGATTTACTTAATTCATGTATTATTGGTATTGGTGAATCGGGAATAGACACTGCTCAGATTATTTACGAATTTTACAATCAAAAATGTAAAATAAAGAAATGCGATGTTGATAAGAAAACGAGAACAGTACAAGGTTTAAGCTTAGAAGATATTCATAATAAAAACATAATAATCTGCGACAGCATTATTAACACAGGAACAACTGTGGAAATATTAAGAGAATATCTTATTGAAAAAAAACCTAAATCTATAAAAATCTTAACGGTTGTTCTTCGAAATGAATCGCCATTAATACCTAATTATTATGCTTTAATGATTGAAAAAAATGACGACATTTTTTATAACATTGAAAATTATCCAATTTATAAGTATCATTTCGGTTTAATAAGAAAAATCAAGAATGATGATGCAAATAAGCATTTTAAATGTGGCGATCCACAAATCGATAAATGGTGTATAGAGGATTATCTTCATTGTTCAATATATAGTCAATTATATTCCACGTATATATTTGAAGTTGATAATGAAATATTGGGCATTTTACATTTTTTTGAACAAAATGATGATAAAATATATGTTAATATAATAGGTGTGGCAGAAAATAAACACGAAATGAAGATAGGGTCATCACTAATGAGCTTTCTTTTCAAATATTGTAAATTTAATAAGAAACAATATATTACTTTATCAGCATTTGAAGATGCCTCAATATTTTATGAAAAATTGGGATTCAAACCAAGAAAAAATATCGATCTCCCAAATTTGGGAAGGTTAATAGAAATGGAATATAAAGTATATTGATTTATTGAGGAATTATGCGCGAGTCAATCGAAAAAGAAGAAGCAGGAAAGAGAATAATTAATCTCCTTTATGAATCAGGTATGATTAAAACATGGTTCAAAGAAAAAAATGAAGGTTGGACGTTATTTTCTGGATTGTGGAGTCCTTTTTATTTAAATTTAAGAAGTATTGGGAGTAAACCGAATAGCGATATTATTTTAAAAGAAGTAGGTTTAGCTTTGGGCAATATTATAAAAAATGATACTAATGCAAATAAAATTGTTGGAGTGTCATTGGCTGGAATTCCATTGGCCGTAGCCACAACAATGTGTTCTGGTATTCCTTCATGTTTTACTAGAAAAGTAAATAAAGATGGAAAAGTAGAAAATTATGGTGAAAAGGAGTTGATAGAGGGAGAACTTTGTGATGGGGATGAATTAGTTATTTTAGATGATTTAGTAACGGATTGTTCAAGCAAGTTTCAAGCACTAAAACAAATTAACCAAGTTGCAGAATCGAATAAATTGAATGTGAAATGTTCTGATGTTGTTGTTTTGTTTGATCGTGGTCAAGGTGCAAATGAAATTGCAAAAGAAAATAATATGAATTTATTTTCATTAATTAATTTCAAAGAAAATGGGATTGAATGGTTAAAGCCAAAATTAAGTGATATTGAGTATACAGTTATAAAAGATTATTTAGAGAATGATGAAAAATATCAAGATAAAGAATATCAAAAAGATATAATAGAATTATCTCAATCCAATTAATTTTTAGAGCTCGATGTATATGGATACACAGATTTAATAAAAAAATCCTTGCACCCACTCATATCCATGAAAATAATATCTTGATTTTTTTGCATCATCCTAATGTCTCGACAAAGCGTTAGCGTCGTTTAGGCGTCTGTGACACCTAACCTTCAACCCCCACCTCAATATCCTCAAGATCAAAAGCCAGATACCCCTCTTCCCTCAACTTTTCCTTTCCTTCGATCTTTTTTGCGATAATGCCATAAAGCTCACTGCGCTCGTCGTTGTGCCATTTTACCAGCGCAGCTTTACGTTTCAGATCAGTAAGTATATGTTCTGATCTCCTGATGTCCACATTCTGCCACTTGCATTCGATAAAGGCTATCTTTCTTTCATCTTCATTCAATGCCAGCAGATCTATCTCTTCGCCTTTGTGCCACCACCTGCCTATCTTGCGGAAATCGGGAATTATGTGGTGGATGACCTCCTGCTCAACAAAAGTCTCGAACTTTTTTCCGAAATATCTGGGCATCTCATCGTTTTTCAGCTCGAAAACTTCTTTTTCAATATCCCCCTTATATTTAAAAACAAAATTAAACCAGAAGTCGAAGACCTGATCTCTTATAAGGTATATGCCTTTTTTCTGGTTTCCAAAAACGGATACCCTCCGTTCAATGAATTCCAGGCGGATAAGATTTTCAAGGTATGGGTAAATCTTCCTTGCATCCACACCTACATAATTTGCGATCTCTGTGGGTCTTGTATTTCCAAAGGCAATGGAATTGAGTATGGAGAAATATGTCTTTAGTTCTTTGAACTCCTGGGAGATTATAAAATAGGGTTCCCTGTAGAAATAACCAAACTTGTCAAAGAACTCCTTTTCAACAAACTCCAGAATATCTGTGTACTCTGAAGCTTTGAGGAGATACTCCGGCACTCCCCCAAGTATCATATATGTTTCAAGTGCTTCCTGAAAAGACATGTTGAGAAACTCCCTTGAAGCTGAAAAAGGAAGTCCTTCCAAAAGCATATCCCTGCTACGCCGCCCATAAAGAGGGGATGCATGAGACAAAACCATCTCACTCATGAGTCCCGGCATCGAGCCGGAAAGGATGATGAATATATTTGATGACGAAAATAAGGTATCCCAGTATTTTTGCAAGGTACTGAGTATACTTCTGTCGCTTTTTATGAGATATGAGAACTCGTCTATAGCCAGGTAGAAACGCTCATCAGGACAATTTTTTGCAAGATAACCAAATAACTGATCCCAATCTTTGATCTCAAGTGTCCTTAGTATCTCATCTCCGGTGAACTCTGCGATCTTCTCCTGCAATCCGGCAATCTGGATTCGGGGCGAGGTATCCTGTGCAAAATAGAATATCCCCTTCTTGTCTGATATGAACTCTGTTATGAGCCGCGTCTTGCCTATGCGCCGCCTTCCGTATAATATTATCAATTTTCCATTGGTTTTGTTCCATTCATTTTCTAAAAGTGCGATCTCTTTCTGTCGCCCAATAAATTTCCTAACCATGATTAGTACTAATCTGGATTAGTATTTAATACTATGTGTATTTTCTGCATATTGATCTTTATGGGATGTTTGCGCTGTATTTTTAATAGTACTTGCCCATCTAACAAAAAACAGTAAAAAAGATGACAGAGGACGCATAAGAATTGCCCTCTGGGGCGACCACGCACCTCTTGTGGATGAACTTGACATCGATACCGGAATACAGGTAATAGATGCCTATTCAAAATCCGGTTTCAATGATGAGATCGAGTTGAGTGTTGGGAACCGGAGTCGGGTTGTTGTTTTGTGAGTGTTTGGAAGTATGTTGCCAGATGAGATGAGCGAGCGAGAGTCTGAGACGTTGCATACAGGTCTTGGACTCAAGTCCGGGCTATAGTGACTGCCTCGTTTTCATCATCGGTAAGATTGATGATCTTTTCAAGTACTGAAAAACGATAAGCTATATAAGTACTCACACAAAATATTGATGAGCCGACTTCAACTACCATAACCGCGTTGAGAATATTAAGGGTTCTTGCATAATACCAGGTCAGGTACCCTAACTCATATCCGGCGCTGCAAGAGCGACTCCGGACGGCTATCATAGCAGGGGGACAATAAAATGGGGGAAGAGATAGCATCATTCGATTACGAAGAGGAGAGAAACAAGTTCAACCTTGACATCCCGGATGATTACAATTTTGTTGATACTGTCAGAAAATGGGCAAAGGATAGAACAAAGCTTATGGCAATTACCGAACATCCGGATGGGACGGTTGAGAGGGCAGCATACTGGGAAGTATGGGACGATGCCATGAGATTTGGAAATATTTTGAGGGATTCAGGCATCCATAAAGGTGATCGGGTTCTGGTAATGCTTCCAAGGGGAGTGGATGTTTATGTTGCAAGCATCGGTGTCTGGGCAATAGGTGGCGTTGTTGTTCCTGGTACGATAATGCTCAGGGGGGCAGATATAGAATACAGGATCCTGGATGCCGAGGTCAAGGCGTTAGTTACAGATGATCCGACAGTTGCTGATGAGTTAGATGGGATCAAGAATAAAATCCCGATGATCAACCTTTTCTTTTATGGCAAGAGAGAGGGATGGAGAGATTTCCAACAGGAAGTCGGTTCGGCATCAAGAGACTTAAAGCTTGAAAAACTCACTGCAAGTGATCCTTTAACCATCAACTACACCTCCGGGACCACGGGTGCACCAAAAGGGGTACTGCATGACCATTCATTGATGTACTGGTTCGACAGGCTGAACAGGTATTACTGGTGGAATACACAACCGGACGAGCTCTGCTGGGCGACAACAGAACCCGGATGGGCAAAATGGTACTGGGCACCGTTTGGTGCGATCTTAAATGGCGGTGCTACCAACTTCCATTATTCGGGCAGGTTTGGACCTGAAAAATGGTTTGAGCTGCTTGACAGATGGAGAATCAACAGGGCATGTATGACCCCTACGGAACTCAGGGCAATGGCAACAGTTGATGATGCAGGTGAGAGATACGATCTGAAGGAACTGAAAGTTATCTTAACTGCCGGGGAGCCATGCACACCAAGCATCATCAGTTTCTTCGACGAAAAATTTGGAATAGCTGTGCGGGATGGGTACGGGCAAACAGAAACCTGTGTTATTGCCTGCAATTTACCCGGAATGGAGATAAAGCCTGGTTCCATGGGCAGGTTTACACCGGGAGTTGAGGGAGCAATTGTGGATCCCGATACAGGAGAAAAGGTGCCTACAGGCGAGACGGGAATAATTGTTGTCGCAGCGGATCATCCTATGCTTTTCAAAGGATATCACAAAAAGCCTGAAAAAACGGCTGAATGTTTCGTTGGCAATTGGTATTTGACCGAAGACCTTGCAATGATGGATGAGGCTGGATACATATGGTTTGACTCAAGGGCGGATGATATCTGCATCAGTTCGGGATACAGGATCGGTCCCTTTGAAGTTGAAAGTGCGGTTAATTCGCATGAGGCTGTTCTTGAATGTGCGATGATCCCGAGCCCGGATCCCATAAGAGGGGAGGTTGTTAAGGTTTTTGTTGTCTTAAGAGAAGGATACGAACCCTCTGATAAGCTTGTTAAAGATATTCAGCAGCATGCAAAACAGGTGACTGCCCCGTATAAGTATCCGAGGGATATTGAATTTGTTGAAGAGTTGCCAAAGACCATCAGTAGTAAGATCAAGCGTAAAGAGCTCAGGATCATGGAGTTTGAGAAAAAAAGGGATGTGATCGAAAAGCTGAAGGAAGAAGGGTTGTGGGGGAGGTTGAACTAAAAAAGGTTTGCAAGATCCGGTATTACTGACAGTAAGAATTGTTTTTTCGGCCTGAAACCGATCAAAGCCCTGGCAGGTGTTTTAGTGGATTTTTCCTCTACTCCATGGCCCTGAGCCTTCTCTTCCTGACAAGGACCTTGACCTCTGCCATATCCATGATCCAATCGCCAGACTGGGCTATCACTACACCTTCTAGGGTATTTCAAATAGAGAGTCATCAACAATATAAACATCCAACCACAGCAGAGTTGTTGTCTTGTAAGAATCTCGCCTTTGAAGCCATCATGTCTTTATTTTTTCCAGATGGTTTCGAATTTTAGCATACATGTATTTCTTATAATTTTCAGGATTTGTGATATTGTATAGGGCAATGCCCTCAATATACCAGGCAACTTCATTTACCAGACCTTTTTCTTCAAGCTCATCCACCAGGAACCTCAATTTACTGAAATCATCCACGACTTGTCTCCAATCTCCGCTACTTTCAATGTCATAGAGTTCACCTTCCTTTAAAAGTTCCACTTTTTTTAGTGTAAAAACATATGTTTGAAACCATTGGACATCATCCTTCGAAAGCTTTTCCAGACCAGGCATTCCTACATGAGATCTTTTCAACAATTCTGCAAATAATGACAGATCAGATGATGTAAGAACATTGTTATCAATCCTGTTAATTAAACGAGTAATCTCATCCATTATCGTACCCCCAAATCGATTTTAAAGTGATTTTCTATCTTTTTGACACTTACCAGTGCCCAAAAATATCAGTAACTTCCACTCCATTTAAGCCATATACTTCACTTAAGTTAAACTTTTTCATACAATTGGAATTTTGCGATTCAAATATCGACTCAAAAAATTACTTATCCGAAATATATTTCCCCTATAATTCCGATCTGAATCCTAATGCGTTCATAACAACGGCCAATATGAAAACAATCGATAGTTTGATCCTGCCTTTATTTTCGTATCGTCTGGAAGAGTATGGATCTATCAGCAGTCCCCCATGCCATCTTCACTATTCCTCAGGTAGCAAGTGTTGGCATGACAGAAAAACA
>JAUWBW010000017.1 GCA_030609665.1 Methanosarcinaceae archaeon
ATCGTTGATCCCAAGGTAATGAATTGGCTGGTATGCCCAGTGTATGGAAAAAAATCCCCATCCGAGTCCGCCAATCAAATTACGGATCGTTTGGCGTTTTGGGAGAATCGAGGATATAACCATCAACGCAACTGCAATCCATAGTACATTTTCTATCATTTTTTAAGCACCTTTTAATAGGTATTTCTTCTATATTATAAATGATTAGTATAAAGGTTTTGTTCGAATGGTGCCTATTACCCCGAAATTGACTGTCGATGCCGTAATAATCTTAAATGGTAAGATTGTACTCATCAAGAGAAAGAACCCGCCGTATCAGGGCAATTTTGCATTACCAGGAGGTTTTGTAGAAATTGGCGAGACCACTGAAGAGGCGACTGTGCGCGAAGTACATGAAGAAACGGGTCTTTCAATAAAGATCATTAAGTTACTTGGCGTATATTCTGACCCATTGCGCGACCCGCGCGGACATACGGTGTCAGTTTGTTATCTTGTATCCGGCGAAGGCGAACCAAAGGCAGATTCGGATGCAGAGGATATCGGACTTTTTGATATTACAGATATGCCAAAAATGGCATTTGACCATAATATGATAATAGATAATGCAAGAGATGATATTGATGCAATTTTGTCCAAAATGTAAAAGTATGATGTTTCCGGCACAAGGTGTATTGAAATGTAAGAAATGCGGTCATGTATTGGATAAAAAGGAAGAAGGTGAAGCTTTTGTTTCTAAATCCAAGCGAGATGAACGCGAGGTAATCGTTCTTGATGGTAACGAAGCTCAAGGTCTTCCTACGACGCAAATACGGTGTCCAAAATGCGAGCACAATGTTGCATACTGGTGGTTGCGGCAACTCCGGTCGGCCGATGAATCGGAAACACGTTTTTTAAAATGCGTCAAGTGCGGTGCAACATGGCGTGAATACGACTGAGAGTGTTGATAAATAGTATTGCAACTCTTACGAGAAAATCCTCGCTATGCTCGGATTAACTCGAACTATATAATTCTATAAATTATATACTACGAGAAAAATCTCTCTCCGGTCGATTTAACTCGAACTATATATTTAAAAAATATATACTATGGAAAAACAAGGACACTTATATAACTTAATGGATATAATGAAGTTGAAATTCAAATTATTTGATGGAGAATTTACATGTTCAAGGCAACAATTGATGCAAATCTTCTAAAGGATTCGATCGAATCACTATCGGTACTTGTCGATGAGGCAAGGTTTAGGATATCCCCGGAAGGAATCGCAGTAAGAGCTGTGGATCCTGCAAACGTTGCAATGGTCAGCTTTGACTTGCCAGCCAGTGCATTTGATGGATTCGAGGCTGATGATTCTGAAATTGGGATGGACCTTAACAAAGTGACTGATATTTTAGGTGTGATCGATAAAAACGAAACGGTTTTGATGGAACTTGATGAGATGTCCCAGAAACTCTTAATACAGATTGGGGGGCTGTCTTATACTATTTCATTACTTGACCCGTCAACGATCCGTGCTGAGCCAAAGATTCCGCAGTTAGAGTTGCCGGCAGAGGTAGTCTTAAATGGTACAGACCTGCGCAAGGCTGTAAAGGCTGCTGAAAAGATAAGTGATCATATGTTGCTTGGTGTTGAAGGGGATGTATTTTTCATGGAAGCGGAAGGTGATACTGACCGTGTGAGGCTCGAGATGGCACGCGACCAGTTGATCGATCTCAAGCCGGGAGATGCACGTTCTTTGTTCTCACTGGATTACCTTACAGATATCGCAAAACCTGCTTCAAAATCGAATGAAGTGACATTATCTCTCGGACTGGATTTCCCGATAAAGATCAATTTTGCGATCCCGAACAGCGATGGAAAAGTAGGATACCTGTTAGCACCAAGGATCGAGTCCGATTAAGGGTATGGATGACAGAGACCTTGCATTATATCCATTCATTTCAGAGGCATCCGCTTATGTGGGTAGCCTCGGCTTTTCTCTTGATAGGTTGATAACATCACGTGCACTGGATCTTGCACGCATTCGTGGTAAGGAGCGCGTGATACAATCATTATCAGGAGAGATTAATAAGCCACCACTAACAGGTTCTGAAGAAGGACCTTTATTGATCGAACTTCTGTCATACCCTTTTGCAAGAATTCTTATTTCTTGCGTTGATGATCCTTTTTTGACCCGCCGTTACTCACTTGCAGAAGCGGTGGCTGCATACACATTATTAAAAACCCGTGATACGGATTTTTTGAGCAATCTTGGCAATGATTTCGGTGTGGTTGCTAACCCATCGGATTCTCATTTTGACATCAATTTCACGGATTATATCAAACTTGCCAGTTCTATGAAAGATCTCAAATGGAAACTTGTAAACCGTAAACTTGACCATGGAAATGTGCGCATAAAAAAGGAAGAGTTTGCGCGTCTTTTGCAGGAAGCTGTGCGCGCGCGCATACAGGATTCACTCCCTATCGAAGTTCCCGAAGAGATATGCGAACTCTGCGCACCGCATCTTGATGAAATAAAAGTAATCCTTGATGAGCGAAAGACCGAGTACGGCGCAGGCGATTTTGAGGCTGTTGAAAGCGATTTGTTTCCGCCATGCATTGCCCATGCTATTGCAAACACTATGGCAGGCGTAAACCTTGCGCACTCCATGCGATTTGCCATGACATCGTTCTTGCTAACAGTTGGAATGACTGTGGATGAGATTATAAACATGTTCAACATTTCGCCCGATTTTGATGTTGAAAAGACGCGCTACCAGATAGAGCACATATCAGGTTCATCAGGAACGACATATAAACCCCCCTCATGCGACACCATGAAAACCTACGGCAATTGTTATGGCGAAGATGAGTTGTGCAAGCGCATAAGGCATCCGTTGAACTATTACCGCAGGAAGTTGTGGTTCAAGAGCAAGGATGAGGAGAAAGTTCAGGACGAGGGCAAGAGTGTGGATAAAGGTGAAGTTGCGGCTTCGGAACAAAAATAATTTTTATCTTTTGGTTTAGGTAGTTTTAATACCGAGGCAATCCGCCGCAGGCGGCGTATCCCGCCACCATCGATAAAAATCTCATCTTTTCGCATTTAACGGACAAAGTGAATTATCTTATAGACATTGGGCACAATTTTCGTTGAACATATACTTTCAAATTATACATCACGATCAATCCAATTAACATGAAGGATTTTCTTGGTCGGTGGTAGGGGAATGCGCCGCCTGCTGCGATTTAATTGGTTTTAGCACCATCTATATAAATCTACATTTATCACTCACTTACGCCCGTATTTCCTGCACATATCAACAAATCTTCCAACCGGAAACGTAGCCGGATGCGCATGCATGTAACTTGCCATTGAGTTGTGCTCGACTATTCCATCCATTCCGTCCTCAATTCCTTTTCCGCGCAGCATATCGTATGCAAACCTGCTGTCTCGTGCACATTCTGTGAGCGAATAATGAAACTCGTGTCCCCTGATAGTACCTTTGACCAGCGGCATACCATCCCGCGCGCGTGCTTCGGTGTATCCGAGAGCCTGGAATCTGCCGGTCTGTCTTGTTTCGGCAGAAAATACATCCGCCATGCGGTATGTTGTACCCTCTATCTCGTATGAACTGCAAAGATACTGCAATCCCCCGCATTCGCCATATATTGGCATGCCATTAGCAGCGAGTTGCTTGAGAGCGCGCGTAGTTTTTGAGTTTTCAAGCTGTGCGATGTGGAGTTCGGGGTACCCGCCTCCGAAATAGATACCGTCAACATCAGGCAGTTCGCCGTTGAGCGGACTGAAGAACTCAATTTGCGCGCCGTGCCGTTCAATTGAATCGAACATGTCCTGATAGTAGAAACAGAAGGCACTGTCAAGCGCCACGCCAATCTTCACATCCTGCACGGCAGGGTTATCCGGCTGCGGCGCGGGTTTGGGTGCACGCGAGGTTTCAGCGACCGATATGACTGCATCGAGGTCGATGTTCGCTTCGATGAACTCTGCAAGGGCGCTGGTGTCGTATTCATTTTCGGATGCCATGTGAAGTCCGAGGTGGCGTGAAGGGACTGTAAGATCCTTGTTTCGCGGCAGTGTTCCGATGATTGGTATGTCTGTGAGTGCATCTCTTAACAGGCGCGCGTGCCGCTCGCTTCCGACTTGGTTTAATATGACGCCTGCAACATTGACCTGTTTGTCAAATTCTGAGAAACCCTTGACGATCGCAGCAGCACTTCGTGACATCCCGTGGACGTTAATCACAAGTATCACGGGTATGTCCAGTGTTTTTGCGACATGGGCGGAACTGGCAATTTCTGTGGAGTCCACGCCGTCGAATAGTCCCATCACTCCCTCAATAACTGCGATGTCAGCCTCCCCTGACGTGCGGGCGAATGTTTCACGTACACCCTTGACCCCCATCATATAGGTGTCAAGATTCCGCGAAGGCACACCGCAGATGGCTGTGTGATGGGTCGGGTCTATGTAATCGGGTCCGACCTTGTAGGGTTGGACCTTTTGATTACGTTTTGTGAGGGCTGCCATGATTCCCATGGCTACTGTGGTCTTTCCAACACCACTGTGTGTTCCTGCTATGAGTATTGCTTTTGTCATTGTTACTGGTAAATTGGATTGATTTGATATATATCATGTGATAATATGACATTGCCTGCATTTCTATTCGGCTTTGTGTAATAAAGTACATCCTGTGTAGAAAGTCAGGAATCTGTGTATAAAGTCGGGCCATAATTCAACTCTACACACCAAAGCCGGTCCATTCAAAATAGTTAAATAGATATTGTGTGTGTACACAGCCATGAATTCAACCTCCGGACCGGATGCACAAAACGTTCTTACTGACAAATTCGGGCGCACGGTCACAAGCCTTAGGATATCTATCACAAACCGCTGCAATTATGATTGCATTTATTGTCACCATGAGGGTGACACAAGCAGCAGAGGGGAGATGTCGGTTGAAACTATATCAAACATCGTACACGCCGCATCTAATATGGGTGTTGATAAGGTAAAGTTCTCAGGTGGTGAGCCACTTATGCGGAAAGATTTTGAAGATATCTTGTCTTCACTCCCAAAACTGCGTGATGTATCAGTAACTACGAATGGATCATTCCTAAAAGGACGGGCGCAGGATCTTAAAGATGCAGGACTTGACCGCGTAAATATTAGTCTTGATTCACTTGACCCAAACGTGTATCGTTTTATCACACACAGCCGTCCCGATGCATTAAACGGTGTTCTTGATGGAATTCACAGTGCAGTTGATGCAGGGCTTACGCCTGTGAAATTAAATATGGTGCTGCTCAAAGGGGTAAATGATAATGAGATATACGACATGCTTGATTTTACACGGACGTATGATGGTCAGGTGATTTTACAGCTCATTGAGCTAATGGATTTTAATGATGTTTCTCAATATCAGATAGATGCAAATTCTGTTGAGGATGATCTAACCTTGCGCGCAGATGAGATTCGGGTCAGAACCATGCATCGTAGGAAAAAATTTATAATCAACGGTGCGGAAGTAGAACTTGTACGTCCGGTGGACAATTCGGAGTTTTGTGCTAACTGCAACCGACTAAGGGTGACTGCGGATGGCAAACTTAAACCATGCTTGTTGGTGAATGACAATCTTGTTGATGTAAATGGTATGTCTTTGAAGGACATACCACAAATGTTAAAACATGCAGTTAGTATACGTGTGCCGTATTGTAGGAATTGATAAAGGAAAATGATGGAGTGATTAATTATGGAAATTGAACTTACAATTGATGGTGAAAAGATTGTTATGAATGATTTTGTACAGAAGGTACTTGGAAATATTGTTGCCGGGGCAGTTGAGCCTTTGCATGGGGTAGGGGATAGCTGGAGTAATGTATCTCTTAAGATCAAGCAGTAGTTGTAAAAATATAGTATTTGTTTAGGTAGTTTTGGTTCCGAGTCAATCCGCCTGCGGCGGGTTGCTGCACGGGGTCTAGCAATTTGGACTGTGCATCGTTTAATCAAAACCCGCTAAACAAATACAAAATATATATTGCATCGAATTATACCAGATGCTCAATATCCGAAAAATCAATAGGTGATGTGGCATCAAGAGATATCGGCGTTATTGAGATGTGCCCTTTTTGCATGATCGCATGTACGTCAGTACCTTCTTCATCTTCACGAACAAGGTCACCATGTATCCAGTAATATGGCCTACCGCGCGGGTCATGGCGCTCTTGTACTGCAGTCTTGAATATCTTGCGCGCAAGGCGGGTTATTTCAATTGGGGTATCATCCTCTGCAAAGTGCGGGATGTTGACATTCAGTAGATCTACATTATCCGGCAGTCCATGCCTCAAAACATTCGTTGCGATCTTGTTGATGACTTTGATACCGACCTCAAAATCATGTTGGTAATCCCGCAGGTCATCGAACTTTGCTCCTTCTTCTGTAACCTGTATCGATGCTGCAATAGCGGGTATCCCGTAACTTGCTGCTTCAAGTGCTGCGCCGATGGTACCGGATGTGGCAATCGTATCTGTGCTGATATTTTCCCCAATGTTAAAACCGGAAAGCACGAGATCCGGCATTTGTTTCATGATCGTGAATATTCCTAAAATTACGGAATCCGTAGGCGTACCGCCAACTGCATGTGCTGTGACGCCGTCAATGTTGGTTTTGTTAATTCGAAGCGGTTCAAATATCGATATTGACCGTCCAACACCGCTTTGTTGCATTGCAGGGGCTGAGATAGTGACATCCCCAAGGTCTACAACGCTTCTGTATGCTGCACGGATGCCTGCGGCATAGACGCCGTCATCATTTGTGAGTAGTATTTTTGGAGCCATTGGATTATTTAATTGTTCTTTGATGTTTTATAATTAATGGAGTGTATGTTCAAAGATCACGCGTTTTGAACACATCAGAGCGAATGTGTGCAGAATCCACACAACCATCGATAGTGTAATAAACAATAAATGCCAATTACACAATATCTTGTAATGTTAATGGTAATGGAGTGATGAATATGGTAGAAGTAGACGATGATGAACTTGAAGAAATGATGATGGCTGCCCCATCTGCACGTGAAATCAAAAAGAAGGATCATGAGATGTTGAACAAAGCTGCATCACATCCATTGAGAAGAAAACTTGTAAAATCCATTGGTGTATTTGGCAAGACAAAGGAAGACATCCAGAATGATGTGGACATTGACGATGCTTCATTTAAGTATCAGACCGAGTTCTTGATGAGTGGAAATTTCTTAAAGATCGAAGATAATCAATATAGATTGACTGACAAAGGACTTGACATGCTTGCAAACATTAATTAGTTTGATCTATTTTACAGCGAGAAATTTCTCGCTATACTCGGATTTATTACAAAAACTACAAAATATGTGGTGCTGGTAAATAAATGCATATCCGTGCCAATTATGGACAATCATATTGGTAGGAGGATTGTATTCGACACAGATATTGCATTTATAATTGTTATTTCCAATGATGACTGGCGTTCAATTTCACTCACGTTTCATATTTTGAATGTTCAATCCTGCTTTTTGGAATCCACATCGATCGTATCAACAAATTGTCCACCGTTGGATTCATAACCTTCAATTACGATCTGTGTATCTTCCTCAATTTCATCCATGACTGAATCGCATAGGTATATTTGCAGGGTTCCACTGGAATCCATAAACACCGAAGGTGTAATTCCTGCGTTCTCATAGTCTTCAACTGTTCCTCTAAATATCATTGACATGTATCGTACCATATTCATGGGTCATCACCAATTAATACTAATCCGTGTACATTGATGTAAAGACTATGGCTACATAAATTCAAGTTATGTGCACACACATCACACCATGTGGACATAGGAAATGCAATTTTGGTGAAAAACAGGAACTGTTAACAAAAAGGTCATCTATAAGATCGGATGTTATCCGGGTGTGACATGTCATTGAATAAGAAATGTTTTTAAACATTAGAGCGATTACGTGCTAATCATAATATAAATAAAAAGTGCATATAGTTGGAATTATTATGCTCGAAGACGAATATCAACTTGATTTTTTCTCTAATAACGGATTTATTCGGAAGCAATGCCAAAAATGTGGTACATTTTTCTGGACACGTGATTACGACAGGATAACATGCGGGGATGCACCTTGCGATCCATATTCATTCATAGGCAATCCGGTTTTCAAAAAACAATATGACCTTGCAGAAATGCGGGAATATTTCCTGAATTTCTTTGAAGAACATGGTCACACCCGGATAAACAGGTATCCTGTGATCGCAAGATGGAGGGATGACATATACCTGACAATTGCATCCATTGCTGATTTTCAGCCTTTTGTCACGTCAGGACAGGTGCCACCACCTGCAAATCCACTGACGATCTCACAGCCCTGTATCCGTCTGCCTGATCTGGACGCAGTCGGCAGGAGCGGACGGCACCTCACAACCTTTGAAATGATGGCACACCACGCTTTCAATACAGTTGATAAGGAGATATACTGGAAAGAAAGAACAGTTGAACTGTGTGACGAATTATTAATATCACTCGGCGCAGACCCAATGGCTGTGACATACAAGGAAGAGCCATGGGCCGGTGGCGGTAATGCGGGTCCATGTCTTGAAGTGCTGATCGGCGGTCTGGAGGTTGCTACCCTTGTGTTCATGAACCTCAAGCAGTCAAAGGACGGCGACATAATGATAAAAGGCGAGGCGTATTCGAAGATGGACAATTATATTGTCGATACCGGATATGGTCTTGAGAGATTTGTCTGGGCATCAAAGGGTTCCCCGACTATCTATGACGCCATTTTCCCATCGATCGTCAATGAACTGATGGGACTTGCAGGCATCGATCATGAACTTGATAATACTGAATATGCACACATCCTGTCCCAAAATGCCTGTTTGGCAGGACTTATGGACATCAGTGAAAAAGCAAACCTGCTTGAGCTTCGAAAACAGGTGGCATCAAGCATTGGCACGACCGTTGAAAAGTTATCATCAATAATGGAGCCGGTCGAGACCGTTTATGCGATCACGGACCATACAAGATGCCTTACATTCATGTTTGGTGATGGTATCATCCCATCAAATGTCAAGGCAGGATACCTTGCGCGTCTGGTACTTCGAAGAACACTCCGCATGATGCGGGATCTGGACATCAGGACCCCCCTGTCTGAGATTGTAAAGATGCACATCAACAACCTGCCGGAATATCCGGAATTTGAGGTGCGGTTTGAGACGATCGAAGATATTCTACATCATGAAGAACAGAAATTTGCAGAGACATTAGACCGCGGCAGGCGGATGATCCAAAAATCTGCGAAACATTACAAAAAGAGTGGTGAGAAGATACCGCTCGATACATTGATCGATATGTATGACAGCCACGGCATCCCGCCTGAGATATCAAAGGAAGCGGCAGCAGAGGTCGGGGTTGAGGTTGACCTGCCGGATACTTTCTATTCACTGGTGGCGGATAAGCACGGCAAAGCAGAAGAAAAGGAAGAGAAGGAGATTCCGTATGCTGATCGCATAAACAAACTTCCTCCCACAACGCGACTGTTCTATGATGAACCGAACAGGATGGAATTCGAAGCGGTTGTGCTGGATATATTTGATAATAACATCGTACTTGATGGCACCCTGTTCTATCCCGAAGGCGGGGGACAGCCGGCTGATCATGGTAAACTGATTATTGATGATGATGTGCTGCATGTAATTGATGTCTGGATGGTAAATGGAGTAGTGGTACATAACATCAAAGAGATAGAAGATAAATTGCATGTCCGTAAAGGTGATCTTGTTATCGGCAAGGTCGATGAAGAACGGCGCATGGCACATGCGAAACACCATACTGCAACTCATATTGTGAATGATGCTGCGAGGAAGGTACTTGGTGACCACATCTGGCAGGCAGGCGCACAGAAATCAACAGACCGTGCACGACTTGATCTGTCTCATTACAAACGCATCACAACTGAAGAATTGAATAAGATCGAGTTGATCGCAAACCGGATCGTCATGGAGAACCAACGAGTCCAGACCGAATGGATGGACAGGACAGAAGCCGAACAGGCATATGGGTTTGGATTATATCAGGGAGGCGTGCCGCCCGGAGATCGTATAAGGGTCGTTAAGGTGGGCGATGATATTGAAGCCTGTGCCGGTACCCATTGCACAAAAACAGGTATTGTTGGTCCGATCAAGATATTGAAGACCGAACGCGTACAGGACGGTGTTGAGCGTATCGAGTATGCGGCAGGTGAGGCTGCCATCAGGGCTGTTCAGGAGAATGATGCTCTCTTGCACGAATCTTCAAATGCGCTTCGGGTACTGCCGGAGCATCTCCCACTAACCATCGAGAGATTTTTTGGTGAGTGGAAGGAATTCAAGAAGGAAAATGCACGATTAAAAGAAGAACTGGCTCATGCGCGTGTGCATCAGATGATCGAAAAGGCCATAGAGGTCGGGGGAGTTCGCATCGTCGCTGAGGTGATACCAGGTGCAGATAATGAAGAACTCATGATAGTCGCAAGAGGTCTGGCCGGCCAGGATGATGTGGTTGCGCTTCTTGCAAGCGATTTTGAAGGTGTCAAGATCGTGGCAGCCGCAGGTAAGGGTGCTGTTGGGCAGGGCGCAAATGCTGGAATGTTAGTGCGGGAGATGTCACATATTGTTGGCGGCGGCGGCGGAGGTCGTCCGGACATGGCTCAGGGTGGCGGCATCGATCCTTTGAAGATAGCTGAAGCGCTAAGTCGCGGAACAGAACTCGTGAAAGAACAGTGCACTAATAAACAATAATAGCATTATTATACCTCGGTGATCACATGATTCCAGTTGAGATAAGGCAGTTTTTTTCGTCAGGTTTTGGTATGACACTTCTGTTCAAAGGTAAACCGGGTACCGGTAAAACTACGATGGTATTTGAGATACTCAATGAACTGTGTTCTGATGGAAATTGCATCTACATCTCACCGCGTGTTGACCAATCATCATCATATGGCAAATATCCGTGGATAGAGGGGAATTTTAGTAGCAACGATGAATTTATAGAGATGCTTGCTGCGCGCATCAAGATGGTGCAGGAATCATTTGATGATAAACCATTGATCGTTGTGGATTCAATTGATGCTTTGAGCATTGCTACTACAGATTCGTCGGACTGGCTGGCGAACAAGTTCGAACTTGAGCGCATATTGACCGATTTTAGCAGGAAGGTAAATGCTGATTTGCTGATGGTCACAGAACAGATCGAGCTCACATCACTTGATTATCTGGTTGATGGTGTTGTGTCTCTTGAACGCTCCGAGATATCCGAGCGTGATATCAGGAAGATCCACTTGCACAAACTGCGTGGAGTAGGACTTTCACAATCAAAGTATCTCTTTACATTGCAAAATGGACGGTTTAACAGTTTTAAACCTTTTGCAGTATCGTATCCCACAGAGACCGTTATTTGTGAACCGATACCCGATCCAATAAGCAGCAAGATATCGACCGGAACAATGGACTTTGATAATATACTTGGTGGCGGATATCAAAAAGGAAGTTTCAATCTTTTTGAAATAACAAGCGGTGTGGGAGATTCATTTTATAGTTTGTTGCTGCCGACATTCATAAATCATCTTAATCTTGATCGTGGGCTTCTGAGTATGCCATCTGAGGGTACAAGCGTAGAGACTGAAAAAAGCATGATCGAACCATTTTGCGGCGAATACCGTTTCAAGAATCAGTTCGTTGGTTTTGAGATACGTGAGATGGATGGCAGGATTCCTGCGTATGTGGAACCGCTTACAGGTAATGTCACAAAGGACATGGAAGCCCTTTGGTCAGTAAAACAGGAACTTAGCGGTCAATTAGGTGCCCCGATACTTGATTATGTGGGGCTTGATACAATGGAGTACAACTATGGCGTGGAGGATATCGGTAGGGTCATAGGCATGATGGCATCCCGCACCAAGACAACCCAAAACATTGTGTTGGCAGTTGCAAAACACGGTCAAAAGATCACGGAATCTGTTGCACACATGGCGACCACACATTGGAAATTCGAGAATATTGATAAAACACTTGTGATGTATGGTATTGTTCCAAAAACGGGATTATATGTTGTTGAGATAGATTTCGAACAAGGGTTCCCACAGGTAACATTGTCACCTGTTAAATGATGGACTAATCAATTGTATTTATCAAACGACATCTGTTTGCTTGATGCTTTTGGAATTGTGAAGAAGAAAGTCGTACCTTTTCCCAACTCACTCTCGACCCAGATATTTCCACCGTGCTTTTCTATAATGTTCTTGCTTATGGTGAGCCCGACACCACTGCCGCTATACTTTCTTGTTGTTGTGGCATCCACCTGGAAGAATTTGTTAAATATCTTGTTCAGGTTTTCTTTTGATATTCCAATCCCTGTATCTTTGACACAGACTTCAACAAATCCATCTTTTTGTTTTGCAAGAACTTCCAATTTGCCGCCATTTTCAGTGAACTTAATGGCATTGTCCATGAGTTTTGTAAGAACATATGTCAGTTGTTGTTGGTCAGCTTTTACATACAGGTTTTTTTCCAGATCAATTTTGATATTAATATCGGATAGCTTGGCTTTAGGTTCTACGTCTTTTAGTGATGTTTCAAGAATATCTTTAAAATCAACGTTTTCAAATACCAGATCAAGATTTTTAATTTTACCCATTGCAGTTTCTATAAGGTCTTGAATCATTATGTTCTGCCTGTCAACAGCGCTTATTGCTCTTTCAAGATGCTTGTTTCTTTTCTCTGGGTCAGTTTCACCCATGGCAACTTCAATAAAACCGCGCATGATGGTAATTGGGGTGCGTAGTTCATGTGAAATGTTTGAAATGATGTTATCCTTCATCTCATCAATTTTCTTGATCTCTGTAATATCCTTTGCTATAATTACATATTTTTTACTATCGCTAAATTCCACACCGGTATGACTTACCATCACATCTTTCGTGGTGCCATCTTTTGTGAATCCTTTTGTTTCGTATGGTTTTCCCACGCCCTTTTGGACTTCATTCCATCGTTCTAATACGAAATCTTGATATTCGTCCGGAACTAAGATCATGTAACTCTTGCCAATGATCTCATTCTTTTGGTAACCGGACATCTCAAAAAAAGCGCTATTGCCAAATTCGACCTTGCCTTCCGAATCGAGCACAAAAATTGGATCGTGGCTTCCTGCAATGGTCGCATCAAGATAATTTCTTGTCTCAAGGACAGTTGCAGCTGCTTGCTCCTGTTTGTACATCAACTTTCGGATCTCAATTGCCATGTCATTGAAAGTATGTGCAAGATCACCTATCTCATCCTGATTTTTCACAGCAATTTCATGGTCAAAGTTTCCTTTCCCAAACTCTTTGGCACCATCTTCCAGTAGTATGATAGGTTTTGTGATAATATTTCCTGTGGCAAATGCCATTAATGCACCGATGATCAATGAGATGGCAGTAAATACTGTGAAAACGATCGTTGACCTTTGGATCGTATCTCTTATGCCTGTTTGGGATATGCCTACATGTACTTCCCCAATCCTGCCGTCAAGCACAGGATATGCAATATCACTGATATATTCTCCACTTATGTCCAACAGTTTGATGCTTTGTTCATCACTTGCAGGGTTTACGTTTTTCAGGGCAAGGGGGAAACCATTCTCAAATGTGTGGACTATCACATTCCCATTACGATCCAGGATAAATGCATATGATACATCAGGTTCAGTTTCTTTTGTGATCTCAACGAGATTTTGCAATTTGATAATATCGTTATGAAGAATCAGATTCACGCTATTTTCAACAAGGGCATGTGAAATCGTTATTCATTTTCCTTGCAGTTGCTGTGTCAGTTCATTTGTTTGAACGGCATGAAGATAAGTCCCCATGGCAAAACCAAGGATCAAAACAATGCTGACTACAGTTATAATCAACTTTGTCCTGATACTAAGACTTAGAATAGTTCCCAAAAAACTATGGTTCTGCTCACTTTTTTGCTGCATTTTGTGCCTCTATAAAATCCCTCATTTCGTGTACTGAATCATATTTGCTTTCATCGACAATAGTGAATTTATCAATCCCGATGTTCATCAGTATGTCTGCACCCATTGGATCATTATGCATTGTACATAAAATATCTTGAAGTTCTTTTTTTATTTCATGGTTTGAGTCGGGATGAACCACAACAGGCGGTATTCCATATGGTTGTGATTTTGCAATAACCTTTGTTTTTGAGGTATATTCAGGATTTTTGCTGTTTGCATAATCCCATATCAAACTATCAACCGCCGCGCCATCTACGAGCCCTTTAGCCACTGCTTCA
>JAUWBW010000086.1 GCA_030609665.1 Methanosarcinaceae archaeon
ATCTTGAAAGGATAACTCTCCATTTCAATGCCTGAAAAATCATCAGGCTCGATCTGCGACATCGTTATTTCGATCAGATTTGCCTCTTCCTCAGGCGTTAAACCTTTTTCAAGCACGAGTATTTTACCACTTTTAACCTCATCAATGATGAACCTGACCTTTTCCACAGGAGCCATTTCAGCCAGCTTATCTTCAGAGATGAGATCCATTTGAATGCCATTCATATCAATCACCCGAACCGTTTTGCGATCTCTTCATAGAGAGTATCGATATTCTTGCCTTCAAGTGCCGATATTGCAACCGTTGGATGCTGTGGGAATGCGTCCCTGATGGTTGTCGGGGATGATTCTTCCAGATCCACTTTGTTGGCTGCGATCAATAACGGAAGACTCCGTGCCTCCATGTTACCGATCACTGTGACATTGACCTGAGTGAATGGGTCTTCGGTCGCATCCATGACAAGAATTACGCCATCAAGGTTCTCAAGCCACTTCACAGCTTCGATAACACCTTCTGTTGCCTCTTTTGCCCTGCGTTTGGCTTCACCCTCTTCCATGCCTTCTGCCATGAAATCCTGGAAATCGATTTTGGTAGCAAGTCCCGGAGTATCAACTATATCCAGAGTAATGGAATTGCCGTTCGTCTTGATGGTAACACCCTCTCGCCGTCTTGCACGCCTGGTTTCGTGTGCCATGTGTGAGACTGAACCCATAGCATCCCCGGTCCAATCCCTCAATATCTTGTTGGCAAGAGTTGTTTTTCCGGCATTGGGGGGACCATATATTCCAATGCGTGCGTTCTTTTTGTTAAACAGTTTTTTGAAAAGCCCTGCAAAATTGTTTTTGAATGATTTTATTATGCCCATTTATTCCCTCCGATAACATGGTGAAATTAAAGTTAAGATTAAAGTTAAGATAATAATTGCTGCTATTCTAGATTACTTTGTAGTTTAAATCATTTTCAGTTATGGTTTTCTCATGGTCATTAGTACAGTGAATTTCATGATAATTATTATTTGTTTGCCATTGCAGAATTAATGGCTATCTCTGCAATGTTTGCGCCGTAATCCCCGATCCTGTCAATACTATCTGCTACTGTCCGCATGGCAATTACCATTTCACGTGAATCGAGTGTAAGAAGTGATTCATTCAATTCAATTATCATCGAATGCATCTCATCGATACTGCCAATTACCTTGTTTGCAAGAACCGCGTTTGAACTATATAGTGCATTAATACTATCATCCACTATTTTTCGTGATGCTTCACTTGTCTTTTCAGTCAACTCCATTACGTCATCAGGTATCGCATCTTCCATTGAGTATGCAACTTTTGCTATCTTTTGCGTATGGTCGGCTATTCGCTCCAGAGGGGCTGCTGTCATCCGCAGGTCATGGTATTCGTCAATGGATATTTCGGATATGTCAGGCACACGTGCGCCCCGCAGAATTGATCGGAACTGTTTTGCCGTTAGCAAAAACAACCTGTCAACGTCATCATCACGCTGCATGACATCCAGTGCAAGGTCAGTGTCGCTGTTCTTCAATGCGATGACTGCATCCTTGTGCATTGAATTTGCGATTAAGAACATTCGGCGCACACTTTTTTTTATGGATATCTCATTTTGGTTCAAAAGGTCCTGTATCACCACACTTTTTGCAGTCTCTTCGATTATCTCAGGTCCTATCAACTTGTAGCATATCTCCCTGATGACCTTCTTTTGTTCTGATAAAAAACGATTCGATGTTAGTTCGATTATGTCATAACCGGCAAGGTAAGCAGCAATTGTGTCGCGTGTGAGTGCATCTCCTGTGATGTCACTTACATCGAGCGTCTTCCTTTTTGGTGTTGGAGAGCCATGTATGGGGTCTATTAAAAGCGTGCCGTCCGGCTGAGGTGCAAGTGATACGCGCGCGCCTGTCTCAATCCCGACCTTGTCAGCCCATTGTTTTGGCAGTGAGATTATGTAGGTGGAACCGCCTGTCTGCTGAACTTTACGTGTTTCTATTGTTACCCCTCCAGTTTATCTTATTTTATAATCATCTATATAGTATTTGTATAAATATATATTGATGTCGCCAATAACAAAAAGTTAAAGTAAATATATGAAGAATAGTATCAATCCATTATGAAAAAACAATTAATTGCCCAAAGCGACATCCCTGCACTAAGGAAAATACTCCCGTTCGTGTGCCTGATAGTGCCGTGGGAAATATACCAATACAGCACAGGATGGGGTATTAAGTTCTCACTTTTTTACCTGAATTTCGACATGACATACGGCACACTCGCAGTAAGTGTGCTTAAGCAATTGACAATGTTGTCGTATGGCGGTTTTGCGCCATCGATCCGAACTGTTTTCTGGGCATTGGCAGCGGCGCTGTGCGTTGGGATATTCGTATATGAAGTGTTGCGCGCGCGGGAGGCGCAAGAGGTTAGTAGCAAAATGCTCGGAGCGGGATTGCTTGTGTGCGGCACACTGCTGGCTGTGAGTTCGTTTATTGTGTGGTCGGATGCTTTCAGGGCAGTGCCAGTGGGTTTTGGATTTTTTGCAGTTGGTGGGTATTTGCTGATGCAAATTGAGCGGGATTGATCTTATGCTTCCTACCCTGCACTTGCCAGTACTTTTTGTTGCATGCTTATCTTTTCCTGTAATTTTTGCATCAATTCCAGTACATCAGGATCCTTGAGCGCTTCTTCCATCATTTCCATGTTGAATGTGGTCTTGATACTGTATTTTTCGGCGTCTATGTCTTTGCTTGCTGTGCCATCACGTGTAAGAAATTGTCCACATCGTGTACAGAACATTGCTCCCTTCATGTTCAATTCGTGACAGCGTGGGCACTTGTCCGGCTGCATTGTATCAATTGCATCATTTTCAATATTTAAGCCATGCATTTTTAAGATCGTATCATCAACATCGTTGTCGCTCATATTTACGTATGCAGCTGCCATAGGACTGGATGCTGTCCATCCCAAATAGACTTTCATCTGCTGCTCGGTAAGATGTTTAGAAAGATGTGACGCACGCGCGTGACGGAATGCGTGGGGATTGACCGCTTTTTGAACACCTGCTATCTTTGCCGCACGCTTCAGGATATACCGAAACGATGTATAACTGGGCTGTTCATTGTTCCTTTTGATATTCGTCCATAGTGGAGCATCCTGCTCTTGTTTTCGTGGATGTGAGTCGATCCACTGGCGCAAATACATACTTGCGTTTACAACCCTTACCCGCCTGCTTCCTGTTTCACCTCGCGATAATTTTAACACAGCACCGTTATTGTCAAACTCGACATGCTTTAATTGCATTAATGCAAGTTCGGATATTCTCGCCCCTGTTTCGTATAATGTGATGATGAACGCTTTGTCGCGTGGGTTCCGTGCAGCATCCACCATTGCAATAATTTCTTCTTTGGTCAGCATATCCTCCGGCAACTTCGTTTTTGTGGGTTGTTTGTTTTTAATTAAACTTGTGTCATGTCCAATAAAATGTAAAAAACGCTTAAATCCTGCTCTTTTAGCGTATTTGGTCGCATCGGTGTATGTACATAGTTTACCGCTTTTATTCGTGTATGTGTACTTTTCAATGTAATCCAATACATGCATCACATCCGTCTCTGTGATACTGTCAAGGTCTTTCTCAAGGAGACTTTCTATGGTCTCCATCGTATTAAGATAATTCAAAATTGTAGAACCTGACGCATTATCAATAACAAGACTTTTTTTGAACCATAATAACAAATCCCTGTTATTCTTGTTTTGAAGTCCATTAATATGCTCATCAACCTTCAATAAACCGGTTTTTGTGTTTTTTATTGTCGTTGGCATGTTTACATCCTTATGGTAATATACGATGCATTTCGTATATATTTTATTGAATCACATGTATATTGTGCTACTTATATTTAATAAGGTATTATAAAAACCGGTTATATAATATATTTATTGAGAGTGTTGCCGAAAAACTTGTGTGAACTGTTTTAAAAAAAGCAATCTGAATTGAATGACATTGTGCTTATTTTTTCCATGTGATTGTAGAGTTTTGTTTTGAATTTTTGTTGATGCACTCGAAACATTATAGAAATATAGATGTCATCTAATAACAATATGACAATGTTGCACGCTTTTTATATGAAACTTATATTTAATAGGTAACAATTAAATTTCGATGCCTTCTGTTTGTTTATACAAAAATGCGAGAATTACAAATGTCTGAATACTATAATGGATAAATGAATAACTATTCGCCATCAATAAGTTTACAGACATATTCTTGTACATCTATATGGACATCATCATATTCCGGTAGATCTTTTGTAAATAAACCTAAACTCTTTTCCCAATATCCAACAAGTTCATTCCTCGTCTTTTGATCGAAAACCGTTTCTGTATTCAACTCAACATCTTTTTCCATCGACTTTATTTTAAGAACTTGTCTGATCTGTTTTTGATCAAAATTTTTCATATGGATAAGTTTATGCACATCAAACAAGTCCCTGACACGTGTTCTTTGAAACAGCGACCTAACCTTTTCAACCATTATTTCTTCGATGCTGTATGCATTGATAGTGAATTTTTCTATATCGATGTAGTTTGGTTCATGTGCTATTTGTACAATAGGGAAATGGATGTTCTCTTTCAGGCTTATGTCGATCTTTGTAGTATTTCGACTGCCAAGCGGTCCATTATATTGGATTTTCATCTGTGTATAACCCGGATTTGTATGACTTGAGCTGATCTCAAATGTATCAGGATTCTCTGCATTCAATCCATCTATTATTTCATTGAACAGTTCAACAATCTTGGCACCACTAATACCGAATGATGATGTAGTAAAGTCCAGATCTTCCGAAAAACGCCATTTTGTAGGGAAATACAATTTATAGATGGCTGTGCCGCCTTTGAATACCAGCATGTCTTTTGTTAAACTATGTTGATACACTTCCTTAAGGATCAACGTGTTTGCATAGTCCTTTTCAATAAGTCCCGCAGGCAGTCCTGTTTTCCTTGCGATTTTACGAATTTCTGTCGATTGTATCATTTATGTTTCTCCATCGCAAATCATTTGTTTTTTCGGTATATTGAGGATCAACCGATACTTTCTGGAAAATGTCCCTTCTTTAGATGCCAGAGGATCAAGTTTTGAAAACCCGGAGGTTATGTTTATTTCGAGCAATTCACGTGTTTTAGTATTGATTGGAAACGATAGCAGATCGATTAAATAATACAGCCGTTTTATTCCGGCACCTGATCTCATTTTAATGAGCGCCGCAAGAACATCCCCCATGTCAATTCGATCTTTGGCGCTATCCAATGCCCTGGTAATTTCCAGTATCCCACCTGCATACTGGGGTTTATCAAGACAATCAGCAATGGTTTTGGCAGGCGTTGATATGTTCACTTTGGCGTTTTCAATTGCAATCGTCGTCGTACCAAAGAATTTCTTTTCGCCCATCTGGATTATACGATATGGCACACCGTGGATATTCATCTCACCCTTGCGGATCGTAGATGCTATAAAAATTGTGAAAGGAGTCTGCTCAGTGAATCCATAGTAGTTGAGTGCACTCATATATCCAATGTAATATGGAGATACTAAACTTGATGCGATTATGAACTCATGTTCGGTATAAACCGGTTCTTTACCTGCAGAAAGAGGGTTTATCAGATAAGTGCCTCTTTTCAACCTTGTAAGCCAATTTTTCCTTACAAGTTTTGATGCGATTGACTTGGAAGTACCGTATGTGGCACTGCTTTCTCTCTGGATATCTGCAAGCGTGATAATCTTGAAATGTTTTTCAGATAGGTCTGTGATTATTTCACTTTCCTTTTTGGACAGTCCTTTTCTTGTTATATATTTTGTTGGTTTAGTATCGGATTTGGGTACCATTTATACAAAATATATAACATATGAGTGTTAAAGGTGATGGTCAGGAAGATAAAATATGGCAGAAAATTGATACAAATGTCATTAATAAAGATTGGATAATAGACCTAAAACCGCTCCCACGCCATCCCCTCAACACTCCGGATTACATCCTTAAGCGACTCTTGATATTTGCTTATAGGAATTGTGCCAGATTGAACACAACCTCATCAGAATAAATGAATTTATATAACTGCTTGTCAATTTTATAATTATGTCCCTCATCATCTCAAAAAATGGAAAAAATGCCATTAAATTAGATAAAATCGGGTTTGAGCAAGAGTCCGACCTACAAAAATATATTTATGATAATCCTGAATCCATTCCTCTTGAACACATAAAGGAAAATGTTACTTTTCATATGATTGATAGAGAGTTTCCCACAAGTAGTGGACCACTTGATGTACTTGGTTTTGATAGCGAAGGCAGCATATATATCATTGAAACCAAATTGTTCAAAAACTCTGATAAACGACAGGTGTTGGCCCAAGTTTTGGATTACGGAGCAGCTTTATGGAATTACTATCAAGATCCAGAAGAATTTATTGAAATATTGAAACATAGGTTCAGTAAGAAAAACAATATGGATCTATTGGAATATTTAGAATCAAACGTCGGTAATAGCGATGAAATTATTAAACTTGTCAAAGAGAATATCGTTAATGGTAATATTAATTTTATAATCCTTATGGACAATGTTCCTTCAGCTTTAAAACATTTGATTTCATTCATGAACCAAAATAGCCAATTTAGCATATACGGTGTTGAATTGGAATATTATACTTATGAAGATTATGAAATGTTAATACCACATGTTTTTGGAACGGAAACTAAAAAACGAGTTGTATCAGTTTCAAAAGAAAGAATGATAGATGCAGATATGTTTTTGCAAGAAATTGAAGACGAAATTGGAAGTACAGAAAGTGAAGTGATTCAAAAAATATTGGAATGGGCAGAAGAAAACAATTTTGATATTAAATATTCTGGACAATCGTTAAGATTGGAAATAAATCACAAAAATATCAACTATAAACCTCTTAAAATTTATAATAGTGGGTTAATAGAAATTAGCTTTGCATACCTTAAAAAATCTCCACCTTTTGATGATGACTCAAAGAGGCTAGAATTACTCAAATATTTTAATAAAGTTTCAAATTTTAATCTATCAGATGATAAAATTAACAAAAGACCGGGCGATGGTCTTTCAATTTCTATGCTGAAAAATGAACAAGAATTGAATAAGTTTGTTGAGGCACTTGAATGGTTTTTGAAAGAAATTCATTCTTCATATAATTGATTAATTGGCTTCAAATAAATCATCAATAGACCTCAATATAACAAATTTGCCTTCTTCAGCCACCTTAAGTCTTTCAATAACCCCGTTCCTCAAAGGAAGTTCATCAACAGGGTGCCAGTCCACCCTTTCGCAAAATTCCCAATCATCGTCACTCAATTCACCGTTTTTGAGATACTTTTCAAACATTTCCCTTTTGAAAACTTCTTCCATAGCAACTCACCTAAAACCGCTCTCACGCCATTCCTTCAGCTCTCCGGATAACATCCATAAATTTGCCTTCATCAGCTTTCTTCAATCTATCAATAAATTCTTCATTCAAAGGAAAGTCATCAACAGGATGCCAGTCAATCCGATCACAAAATTGCCAGTCCTCATCGCTGAATTCACCGGTTTTAAGGTATTTTTCGGTAAACCCTAAACATATATAAGAAATGTATTCTCATAATTTGAACATGTATCTTGACACGAGAAGCAGTGAAACCACTGCAACACCTATAATGACATTTGGTGGGATCATCTCG
>JAUWBW010000107.1 GCA_030609665.1 Methanosarcinaceae archaeon
GAGGTCGCATAAGATATCCTGACGAAATCCTTGCCGCTTGGACCAAAAGCAGAACCCGGCGTAACAGCAACATGTGCATCTGCCAGAAATTTCTCGGTAACTTCGTCACCGTTGCCGTATTCGCTTACATCGGCAAATGCATAGAATGCACCCTCAGGCTTTTTACACTTGATGCCAAGTGAGTTCAAACCGTCTATCAAGATGTCGCGTCTGACTTTGAACTCTGCTACCATCTCTTCAACAGGTTCCTGTGGACCTGTAAGTGCTGCAACACCGCCATACTGCGCAAAAGTAGTTGCACTGCTTACAGAATGAGAATGGATCTTAAACAGACCATTAAAAATATCAGGTGCTGCGGTCACATAACCAAGACGCCAGCCTGTCATTGCATACGCTTTTGAAAAACCATTTACAGTGATCGTGCGCTCATGCATGCCATCCATTGCGCCGATACTAACGTGTTTTGTGTCATATATTATTTTTTCGTATATCTCGTCGGAAAGTACAAGCAGGTCATGGTCTATAGCAAGGTCCGCGATCTGTTTTTGGATATCTTTTCCAAACACACCGCCGGTAGGATTGGACGGGCTATTCACAACGATCAGACGCGTCTTGTCTGTGATGCTCTCTGAAATGTCATAAGGAGCAAAACCATTGTCAGGGTCAGTTGGCACCCACACGCTATCCGCGCCTGCGAATTTGATACATGGGTCGTAAGATACCCATGCAGGATCGAACAGTATTGCTTCATCGCCGTCATCAAGGACTGACATCATAATCTCGAATATCGCCTGCTTGGCACCCGGGGTGACCAGAACATTCGATTCGCTGACATCCAGTTTGTTTTCTGTGCGCAATTTATCGGCAATGGCGCTCCTAAGTTCAGGAATGCCGGCAGATGGGGCATAGTGTGTTTCTCCACGATACATTGCGTCTGCTGCTGCATCGCAGATATGTTTGGGTGTGTCAAAATCAGGTTCGCCCAGACTGAAACTGATTACGTCAACGCCATCCTGTTTCAGTTTGTTTGCAATATTTGTGATCTTGATCGTTGCCGATTCTTCCACACGCTCGAGTCTTGAAGATGCCATGATAATCAACTCTTTTTGTTTTTTATGTACTTTTAGTTAAATAGTAACAGTTCAAAGGCGCTGGACCATTTTGACCGCCGCCTCAACAGCACGCTTTGCGTAATCCACGCGCTGGTGTGCTTCCATTCGGGTCATGCCGGGTCCTGCAATTCCGAGTGTTACAGGTTTTTCATACTCAAGTGCGAGGTCCATGATCTTTCGTGAAGCTTGCTGTACAACTATCTCATCGTGTTTTGTTGCACCCTCTATCACTATTCCAATCGTGATGACCGCGTCGATATCATCCTGTTCGCACAGTTTCTTGATCGCAAGTGGCATATCGTAAACACCCGGAACAAGAATTGTCTCCTTGACTTCCGCTCCTAAAAATTTCGCATGCTCGATCCCGAGAAGTTCCATCTGGTACGTCAGATCCCTGTTAAACTCAGCCACAACAAATCCTAGATTGATCGTCATTTATTATCTCCATTGTAGTTTTATCAATTTAAGTACTCTTTATGTATTACTTATATGAAAGTATTTTAAGATGATGTTCATTCAATATCCTGATTTTCAAAATTACATTCGAACCTGACCAACATCTTCAAATCCCTGTCTTTGCCCCGTTCCTGCAAGTTTTGTCAACTGCTCCGGTTTGAACAGAAGTTGGATCGTGTTCAAAGCATGCTCGCGTGCACGGCTTTCCATCAAAAATGCAAGTTCGCGCTCATCCTTTGCCTCGTCCTCGTGGACAAACACTTCGATGATATGTGTATTTGTCATAAGTTGTGCCGTGATAAGTCCCATTGAGGCTTCATGCGCACAGACCTTGTCCTTTTCCTGTGCACCCGGCATGCCAAGCGCTATCACGATATCGCATCCTTCTTCTTCGATGAGTTTTTTGGATGCGACAGGAAGGTCCTTGATACCGGGCACAGTGGCACGCCTGATATTGACAGATGCATTCTGCTGTATCTCATCGATTGCCGCACGGCCCATATCAAAGCGTGCGAATGTCGTGTCCACGATTCCGATAGTTGACATATTAACTCTAAATTACTAAGTACTATATACTGATACTCACAGAAGTGTATCCAAAACTTCAGTTGCTGCCTGGATACCTGCACCATAATTCGATACGACTCCGCGTTTTTGAAGTACAGTTTCAAGTGCCTGGATTGTAGTAAGGATGTCACGTGATGTGCAGTTACCCATGCTTCCAATCCTGAATATCTTTCCGCTTAGTCGTGCCTGACCGCCTGCAATTACAATCCCGCGCTCAAGCATGTCCTTCTTAATATCATTGCTGCTGAGATCTTCCGGTGCTTTCATTGCGGAAACAGTATTTGAATAACTGCTGTTTTCGTTCAATGTGGGGAACATCTCGATTCCCATAGCCGCGGTTGCTGCACGGATTGCTTCTGCACCGGTTCGGTGACGGGTTATCCTTGCATCCATTCCCTCATCTTTTACAATATTGAGCGCATCCTGCAATGCAAAGAACAATGGGACTGCAGGTGTATAAGGCGTCTGTGTGCTTTCCTTGTCAGCACTCTTCTTGTACGCTTTAAGGTCAAGATAATACGGCATCTGGTCAACATCATCCATTACTGCGAATGCACGTTCACTGACCGATATCATTGAAAGTCCGGGTGGTGCTGCGACACATTTCTGGGAACCCACAACTGCAATGTCAACACCCCATTCATCGACCTTGACAACATCTCCGCCAATGGATGTCACACCGTCCATGATGAACAAAGCATCATATTTCTTTGCAAGTTTTCCAACCTCTTTTGCAGGATTCAGGATGCCTGCAGAAGTTTCGTTGTGCACCATTGTGATTGCCTTTGCGCCTTCAGAGAGTTTCTCCTCGACAACTTCAAGATCAATACCCGCGCCCCATTCAAATTCCAGTGGCACAACGTTTCCATATCGACCGGCAATGTCCTTGAACCGCTCTCCAAACTTCCCGTTCTCGATCGCAACGACCTTGTCATCTTTATTGATGGTACAGCCAATCGCGGCTTCCATAGACGCACTGCCCGAACCACTCACAACAAAAATGTCGTTTCGTGTGTTGAAAACGTCTGCAAGAATCTCGCGGCAGTTATCATACATTTCAGAAAAGGCTGCACCCCTGTGGTTTATCATCGGTTTTGCCATCGCCCGCAGTGTTCGGGGCGCCACCGGCACAGGACCGGGCATCATTAATAATGTATCTTCCAAATCCATAACTATTCTCCCAATTTTATGATTGTCTTTATGCCATAAGGTTAATGTTGAAATGATGTTACTATTACTTTTGTTATGCTCATCTGAATTACATTTTCGTTTGCACTCAGTAATGCAAATCTACTATATAATTGTAGTTAGAAATGTTTTGAGACTTTTTATTATTTTCTGGAATGGTTCGGAGACTTTAAAATTTCTTCCGGTCATTTGAATTTTAACGAACTGCAAATACACTCAATTCCGTAGGAAGTGAGTGTATCTGCAGTTAACATAACTAATTGATATGTGTGACCAGAAAATAATAAAAAATCTCTAAACCTTATTCAAGCAACCATTTCCAAATAGGTTTAATGTGTATCTTTTTTAGATTAATTATAATCTCTTCTTCCTGGTCATAGGTCAATAAAAGTCCGGATTTTAAATCATACGTTTGCATAGCTTCCATAAGACCATTAATCTCTCGATCCCTGTTAGTTTCATTAAGCTCCCATGTCACTTGCATCGCAGTTTTAATCTTGTTTCGTTCCACAAGTATAAAATCACATTCACTTTTTCCGGAATGATAAAATATTCCAAAGTCATCTGTCAAGCGATTAAATACAAGATTCTCAAGAAGCCAACCTTTATCTTTTGTAATTCTTGTAGATATTGCAGATATGAATCCATTATCAATCACATAAAGTTTTTTTTCATTAATTAGTTGTTTTTTCATACTATAATCAAATTTAGTTATCATTTTTGCAAGATGCGTTTCACAAAGATATCCAAGATGCAATTTGATTGTGTTCACACTACCAAAATCAATTATCTTTTTAAGGGAATTAAAACTAAATTTGTTTGAAAAATTAGTTATAGTATATTGGTATAGTTCTTTTAGACGAATAATGTTTTCAATATTATATCTCACAACAATATCTTTTATAATTATATCTTCATAAATTTGCATGAGAAGTTCTTTGTCTTTATACATTGCATATTCGGGCATACTTCCACCAAATAAGTACTCTTGAAATAAAGATTTTATTTCAGCTCTTGATTCCGTTTTATATATCATATTTTTATCAAATTGTATGCCTTTAAATGTCATGAATTCTTTGAAAGAGAATGGTTTTACTATAATATCCAAATGTCTTCCTGTAAGTTTTGTTCCAATCTCTTTACTCAAAAGTTTTGCATTTGAACCAGTTATGTAAAATTTATATCCATTATCATAAAAACGCCGCACAAAATTTTCAAAATTTGATACGTTCTGTATTTCATCAATGAAAAATGTTTTTTTATCACCGAACAATTCGATGAGAGCTTCATAAATCTGATTGAAATCTTTTGCATTGAAATTGAATAACCGTTCATCTTCAAAATTTATATAATAAAAATCGTCATTATTGTACGTATCATCTATTATTTGCCTTAAAAGTGTTGATTTTCCACAACGCCTTATTCCTGTTAAGACTATAATATGAGGTAATTTTATTTTGGATACTATATGATCTAAAACCTCTCGTTTTATACCGATTGGTTTTTGCAATAAGGACTCTCTTTGTTCTACAAGAACCAATTTTAGCATTTCTTTTGAGATCATAATTATTATCATTACGTGTTCATATTTATATTTGTTCATTTATACTGAATAAAATAGCTATATTTTATTCATTTTAATTGAACAAAAAATCGATATTTCATTCATTCTAGTTGAACAAAATCAACGAGATAAATTATTCTTACTGTTGAGCCTTTCCAATTAACATCTTAATAAACTACGACTTCAGTTGCTTCAACTTCAAGCATGAGGCTAGCCATGCAACAAACTTATTACATCTTGCTTTGTCACAACACCAACAACCCGACCTTTGTCCAGTACCAGTACAGCAGGATTTCTCTCAAGCATGTGTGATACTACTCCGACATCGTTTTTTGGAGAAACAGTAAGGAATGATTCTCCCATCATGTCATATACTTTCATTTGGGAGACCGTATTCGTTTTTTGATCCGCCATTGACTTTACGATAAGGTCGTCTGATATGCTCCCGACCGGAACGCCATTATCAATGACAGGAACCTGTGAAAACCCGTGTTCTTCCATAAGCCGCACCGCTTCGTTAACTGATATATCAGGAGTTGCATGGATAACAGGTGAGTGCATGATATCTTTCACTAATATATGTTCTTTCTCTGTAGATTCAAAAGCATCAAATATCTTGCGTAGTGTGGACAATCTTGGATCAACATCGCCGGATTCGATACGCGCTATCAAAGGTTGGCTGACTCCCGCACGTTTTGCCAGTCCGCTTTGGGTAAGACCAAGTTCGGTTCGTTTTTGCTTGAGGTCATTAGGTGTTGGAAGTTGCATGTATTACTGATAGTAATTATATTATATAATTTAATTGGTTTTCGTATGTTGCTTTGCAAGTACAAGATATGCACAAACGCAGACGTGAAGCGTATCAAAAATATACCGTTCGGACTTAGTCTAACAATGCGTAAGCAGACACACGCGCATGTTGTATTCTCGTAAAACTCCTATACATAAGCAAGACTCTCGATCTCCTTTGATCGTTTTGTCCTGAGACTTCCCTTCACAGCTTCGTAGAATTTCATCGTATCCTCTGTCACGGAAGGTCCCGTTTCATCAACCGCTATCAAAAAGTGTTTGTGATAAACCCTCTCTGCCCCCATATCTTCGCGCAGTGCAAACCTTCCCGCCTTTTTGCAGACCGCTGCAATATCCGCACCTGTAAAATGATCGGTCAGCCTGACAAGTGCATCAACATCTACATCATCCGCGACAACCATTTTTTTCGTGTGTACCTCAAATATCTTGTGTCGGGTCTTAGCATCCGGTATCGGCACAAGTATAAGTTCATCGAACCTGCCCGGGCGGATAAGTGCGGGATCAATGATATCGGGGCGATTAGTGGCGCCGATCACCACAACACCTATGAGCTCCTCAAGCCCGTCCATTTCCGAAAGAAGCTGGTTCACAATACGCTCAGTCACCTGTGGTTCTCCCACAGCGGCGCCGCGTATTGGGGCAAGCGCATCCAGTTCATCAAGGAAAATGATCGAAGGTGACACCTGACGTGCACGCATAAAGACCTCTGCAATGCGCTTTTCTGATTCACCATACCATTTTGACAGCAGGTCACTACCCTTGGCAGTAATGAAATTCGCTCCCGATTCATGTGCTATCGCCTTTGCAAGCATGGTCTTTCCTGTTCCGGGCGGTCCGTAGAGGAGCGCGCCTTTGGGTGCTTCCACACCGATCCGCTTGAATGATTCAGGATTCTGAAGCGGCCATTCAACAGC
>JAUWBW010000210.1 GCA_030609665.1 Methanosarcinaceae archaeon
CCGGGCATCAAAAACATTTGAGCGATTCGCTTCTTGTGTTGAGGGATACTCGCAGTGCTCATGATGCTGCGAGATACCTGATCGAGAAGATAACCCTCGATTCTGGTTCTGATTGGCATTTGTCACTGAAGCAAGTTGGAGAACTGCGATCAATAAGTAGCGGAAAAGATACAAAGGAGGTATTGGGAATGATAGATTTGGAATTGATGAAGAATCCGACCAAGAAAGGAACGGATATCAGAATGCTCGATCACAACGACGGGTTTCTGAGATATACCGCAGGAGTGTTGGCGTATCGAGCTAAGTTGGAAGAGGATAAGTTGAAGCACCGCGCTGAACTTGGTGGACGTGCTTCTGATCAAGTGATCGGCGATGCCTATTCCAGACTGTACAAAGTAAGGGAAGACACCAAAGCTGAGACTATAACCGATTTCATAGAGTTCCTAACGGACAAAGGCGGTATGAAATCAGATATACTCCATCCGGAAGCCATCTCTATGTGTTCGCAGGTTTTGTATAATTTCACGCCTGATGAAATGCGGATATATGCAAAACTGTTGCGGGTATATGCTACGATATATCGCAAGCCATGGACTATACATGGTGACACTCTGGCTAAAGAAGTATTGAAAGAATTAGAATTGCAATAGGAGTGATACAATGATAAAAACAGACGGTTTGAAAAGTATAAGTGTGACTTATGTCACGAAGTTGCTGAACGAGGCGCCCCTGAATATGAACAAGACCGATGGAACACAAGGGCGGCACAAAGACGCGGAGGTGTTCAATCCACATTTCAAAGAAGAAGGTGATGACCGGCGGCTTATACGGAAGTTGAAGAGAAGCGGTCCCGCAATCAAGTCGCATCACAGCAATGCGCTCAGGGATTATTTCAACATCCCTATTGGAAAGTGCTCGCACGAGAAACCATGTGGGGCTTGCTGGGCTTGCTGGCTTCATGGGATGATGGAAGCAGGTAAAAGCAATATCTACACGAGTATTACCGCGAGTGATGCGTTGAGTGTCGAAGATAAGGAAATCGCGCTGACCGGAATGGATGAGAATATGCTACGGGCGAGGATGGGTGAAGGATCAAGCCCACAGCCTTTCGGATATGAGCGTTTGCGAGCAGGGACTCATATCACGGGTTCGATAGCCATAAACACGGGTTATCGACCAAGCCAGAAAGAGGAGAAGAAGAAGTGGAGTCCAATTAGCAAAGTTGTGGATAAGGAACATTTGCGGGCGTTGTTCTGGTATGGTGTTTATTGCGCCCTGACAAATGAGGGATATGCTCAGACTGCGAAAACGGGACAACATAACACCAGAATGAGACCGACACAGCTTATAGCGATTGAAACGTTCAAAACACCGTTTCCGTCATGCACGAGGGTTGATTACTCATCTACTTCGGTTGAAGACGTCTTATCAAACCATGTGTCCTATGCTGAGTATATAACCTCAGATATTGGTTTTGACAAGCAGGACGTGGATGGTTGGTCTGTACTGTCGAAAAACGGTGAGGAACGAGGAAGGATCAAAGTCATGTCGGGCGATGATGCATACAAATTCTTAATCGACCAAGCAGAAAAGATTCACACAGTGAAACAGACTCCATAGGTGTTTTCATGGACGTTATTCACGTTGTCTGTCATCCGCTTGTGACGTGGAGATGCAAGCCCGCGTCAACATACAAGTTTTCACGGACATATCCTTTTGTCACACCAACCGCGCATCATGGTATCCTTTGCAGATTGCTTGAGACAGATATTTATAATTTTGTAGGGGATGAGGACTTCTCGGAGAATGTCGCAAGTGTTGGGATGTACCCAGAAGGTGACGTGGTGACGCACGATGAACTGATAAAACGAAGCGGTTCGGACGCGGTGGAGCAATATAAACCAAATCGGCTTGCAGTTGAAAATGCGATGTCGGTTCCGCTGCATGGGTATACTTTCCTGATCGATGAGAGCGCAACCGAGTTTTATGATCGATTGAAGAGGTGCGAAGGCGGGATGATTAACATCACGGATGCGGAACATCCCGCGATACTGTCGAGCGTAGAATTGATAGAAGCGAAGGATGTGAGTTCTGATCGGTTGGATGTTGTTCTTGACCGGGATGTGGATGTGATGAGCGGGCTTCCTGCGGTGGTGCCGATGAGACATGACTTCAAGAGCAACCGCAATAATACTTGGGATGCTTTTATGAACGGAACGATTATAACACCGTTTAAGCCATATCGTGAGGGGAACGTGTGGATTCGGGAAAAAGTTGAATTGGAGGGGCGTATTGATGCAATGGATTGTGGTGGTTTTGTGGTTGATGAACGAGTGATTGAAGAGTGTGTGTGCGTCTGAAAACCCAATAGGGATTGAAACAATCCAACAGTTGGCGCAGTGCCGCCAGCAGCATCAAGTCGCAACGCATCTGAAACCCCAGCAGGGATTGAAACGTCATTATCGTGGTGTATACTTCGCGATTCTGCTTGGTCGCAACGCATCAGAAAACCCAATAGGGATTGAAACTGGCGATAGATATAATCAATCCGATCCCGTGCATCATGTCGCAACGCATCAGAAAACCCAACAGGGATTGAAACCATGCCATGTGGCGGGTTGCAGATCCATCGACCCATAAGTCGCAACGCATCAGAAAACCCAGCAGGGATTGAAACGTTACCTTCATCTCGTCAAACTCGATGTTAGAATTGTCGCAACGCATCAGAAAACCCAGCAGGGATTGAAACTGCATAAGCTCTTTGACTTCCACCAGCATCTTGCGGTCGCAACGCATCAGAAAACCAGAGCGGGATTGAAACTGCATCCACCTCCTGCACCGCCAAGCATTATGTACCCTCACGACAGATCAATGCATGATGATGGGGCGAATCAGTAAAAGACAGATTCACCGATACCGAACGCTCACAAACGTTGCGATCAAGTACGGTTTCGGATATCTGGTTGACAGGTTCAATCTCCACCCGGTACGGTCAGTGAAGGACCGGGTCTCAGGGACGCACAAGGCGTATCCCGAACTCGCAGACCCGGAGCGGCTGAGACTGATGCTTGAGGAACTCGGACCGACCTACATCAAGTTCGGGCAGATCTTGAGCACACGATACGACATTCTCCCGAAAGAGTACATAAAAGAGCTCGAAAAGTTGCAGGACACGGTGCCGCCAT
>JAUWBW010000001.1 GCA_030609665.1 Methanosarcinaceae archaeon
TTCTGATCTCCTTATGTCCAGCTCCTGCCACTTGCACTCGAAAAAGGCTATCTTTCTTTCATTTTTATATGTATTTAAGTTCTGGCACACCATCTTTCAATATCACATAAGAGGTACTATCAATGAAATCGCCGCAATTTATTAATTTATCCAGAATAACCGGAACATGGGTATGACCCATGACTACATAATCTAAATTATGAGTGAGAGCATATTGATTAGCTTCTTTGTGAGTCGCAATAATAAGAGGGTGTGGCTCATCGTTACGCGATAGTAGTTGACTTGGCTTTTTAAAAAAACGTTGATAAATATAAGGAAATTTTAAGACTAACCACCCATATGAAAAGCTTCCCAACCGCTGTATTAGATCAAAATTCCAGCCATGACAAAAATATATACCTTCTTTTTCAATAGATTCTGCCATTGAAACATTATATTCCCTATAATTTTTCCATAATTTCATAAGATTGTAATCATGATTTCCAGGTATTATTGTGGTATGCACTTCTGCAGCCGTTTGCTTAAGATCAGACATTACATCTTTAAAATGCGGTTTTACTGTGTTTAATATTTTATCATATGGATATCTCCATAGATCAAAAATATCACCGCATAAAATAAGTTCATCTGCATCTTCCCTTGCAATGTTAAAAAATTCTTCTATTTTAGGATAATTTGTACACTCATAACCAATATGCATGTCTGATGCGCAATAAATTTTCATAAAACCCCCCACTATGATCATTGTTAAAGATAATTAAAGTTCTTTCTTTACTACATATATTCATTCCCCTGTTTTCCTATATTATTTTGAAATATTTAATTTTATAGCAAAATGGAACTCCAATTGAAGATATATATGATGATATAAAATGGGAAGATTTGATGAGATTGAAAAGGGATCTTGAAAAGCCATTGGATGGGAGTTTTTATTGTGAGAATACTTATGGGATGATGGGTGGGATGGATATTTGATGGGATTTTTGAATTGAAGTGATGATGTAAGAGCAGTCTCTGGTCTCGAACTGCATTATGGAAGTGTTGGGCATGGTCGGATGCGTAATATATATGTCAACATATTGTACAATCTTTTTTTGTTAGTAATTCTGGACTCTTGCAGTAAGTGAACATAAAATCCATCTGGACACCCCTAAAAAAGTTGGTTCACAATATCCGAAAATGCTTGAACCTTGGGGAGTTTATCTTTGAATCTTGACAGTACTTGATATTTCCATGTTTTTCGCATGGACTTAAAATGAATAAACTTTTGATGAATTAATTTACCATATTTATCAAATCTGCTTTCCGTTAAGAGTATATGGAGATGAGGATAAAAGCCCATATCTTTGGAAAATGGATGTATGATAACAATAACACCTGTGAGCAAACGACCATTTCTGTGCTTGTACGAAATAATGTCGTTAATTGCTACAATTGCTGCATCCATCAAAACCTTTAGTAAAAAACGATCTTGTTTAACAAACCCCCAAAGAACATCTGGAATTGTGAGGATCCAGAATGATGGTGAGCAACATTTTTGAGAGATTTAGCCCATTTTTCAGATATATTTATATATTATTATATGATAATTCTATTATAGAATTATAAAATTATGCAATAATATTATGAGTTGATTTTTAAATGACTTCGATTGCGATAGACGAAGATGATAAACAGTACATAGAAAAACTTAGAAAGGATGCACCCACTGGAAAGGTTCTAAATATTAAGCAAACAGCCCACTGCGTATTGGGGTTTATTAAAAAAAATGAAAACGAATATATGATATATATGAATAATCAACGGAAAGATTTATGAGTAGTGATATCTACAAGGGGGGACAAGATGAATTTTACGAACGAAAATGAATTCATAGAATTAAAAAAATCTATTATGGATATTTCTAATGGATTATTAAATGATAATCGAAATATTCGTTTAGAGAACTTAAAAGTTCTAAGAAAGATTACCATTAAAATAGAATTGATGAATATCGCAAAAAAGTGGGACCATAGTGATATTATTCCGATTTTATACATATTGAGGAATTTGGTTAATGATTTATATATTAATCTTGGAACCGATTCTTCACATGATTTCCCTGCCGAAAGCATTTCAAATGGATATTGTGAAAACTTAGGAAAATTCATCAAATCGTCATTCAATAAAGATAGTGAATCTATTGAAGGATTATACGAGACGATTAAGCAATATTATACCAACCTTATGTTAGTTGAATCCGAGTGATTTTTATGAAATTAAAATTAAATGAATCATTTAATAGTACTAAAAAGCGGGTTAATGAACTAAATAAAAGATCAAATGAATATTTTAGAGACCCTGGCTGTGTCAAGCAATGTACTAAAGCGCATCGAAGTGGCATTCTAAGTTCGCATTACATTGATTTTGACAATATGACAATTGATCCCTTTAAAGCAGAGGATATCGTTCTTTTGTATTCTTATAAGATAAATGAAATTATTGAGAAACACCCCGTTGATTTTTTGGCATTTATTGAAAAAGCAGATGGAGGAACTACCGGGACACTTAAAATGTCAATAGCAATCTCCATTAAAACCAAGATTCCAAACATTTCATTAAGAATGGGAAAAGAACTGGCACGTGAAAAATTGAAAATGCCTTATGACATGAACAGTCGGAAAGGTTTAAAGTATATTTTAATTACTGATCATATTTCAAGCGGGCAGGAAGTTTTGAAATCAATCAAAGTAATTGAAGAAAATGGGGGCAAGGTCACTGACTTAATAACTTATACATCAGAAAGTCATATTGATGTTGAAGAAATAGAAACCATTGGGATTAACTTTCACACCATTAAAACTGACTTAGACCTTAAAAGCGTAGGAATTTCCTTTGAACCAATTGCAATTGTAGCTTGAAAAATGGGTAGGATGGAATGGTTTTTCAAATAAATTTAGATTGGGTAGTTGAACTTACCCCTGATAATAAAGGAGAGCACACAATTAAGATTCATGTCAGTAACCCCTCTGATATGAATCCTGCAAAATCCAATTACTACCACATATTTTTAAATGAAATGAATGTTTCCACAAATTCAGCAAAAATGATTTTTAACAATACATCAATAGAACCCATTAAAGAGGACTATTTTCTTGAAGATAATCACATTAGAATTGATTTTGATAAATTTGATAAAGATTATAAGTTAGATTTTAGTTCCCGAAAATCGTTTGATTTAGAAATTAATTTCAGTCAACACCCGACAATAAAAAAACATCATGGAATTAAAGATGTAAATGTGGATTTTAGTACTCATTTAGATTCAGCTTCCTCTAAATTGACATTCATTTTACCACGGAGAAATAGGTTGTTAAAATTTTTCCGGCATAAAATATTGCAAAAAGATGATGAATATCCTTACACTATAATCCCATATAATGGTGAGCCTACAATTGAACCAGATGAAAAAGGATATCTAAAATTAATTTATACTTCTAGAAGCGACATAATAAGTCCATTTGGATTTATGTTTCGTGAGTCAAATATAAGTACAATGTTTTATAGTTTTATTTCTGGGATTTCAATAGGATTAATAGCTAATTATCTTTTTGATTTATTGCGGGGAAAGTAACATTCATTTTTTCGAAGTTAAAATTGCATCCCAAGTCAGTGGAGCAACATAGAGTGACTCTCTTGTAATGGGATGAACCTACTCCGGCATTACTCCGGTTTTCAGGGAACCGTCAGCAATCCAGTTGAGCAATTCAAGAGCTCTTTTGAGATCATCGATCTTTTTTGCTTTTGCAGCACTATTCCAATGGAAATGGTGTCTAACTCTGTATTTTCGCACTTTCCGCAGGTATATTTTAAAAACAAATCTTTTTCTTAAATATATAATCATGTCGCATGATTGCTGTTTTCGAAATATGTGTGCAAATGGTTCAGAATGATGCATGTCTATTATCTACCGAAGTTGGCAAATTGTATGCTTAAACAGTATCTCCTCAACATTGAATGAGTGGGTGTTATCATCTCGCCATGATTTTTATGTATATACAATACAAATATAATATTTCAGAAATGTACAAAATAGCTATCAGGAAAAATTATTGAATTTTTGCAGTCACCTGCGGAAAGTGAAATTTTCAAAAGATAAAGTTATATCAAAGACATTTCATAGATAAAATGGGGAAAACATTCGTATGAAATTCTACGATATTTCATTGCCAATAGCGGAAGGAATGATAGTATATCCTGAGAACCCGCAGCCTTCGATCGTCAGATATGCATCCATCCCCAGAGATAAAGTGAATGAATCGATAATAACCATCGGGAGCCATACAGGTACACATGTGGACTCCAGGTTACACATTAAGAATAATGCCGAAGGTGCAGAGGCTTTGCCATTGGATAGTTTTTTTGGAAAATGCAAGGTGTTCGATCTGACCCACAGTGATAGGGAGATACACAGTGAGGATCTTAGTGGTTATGAAATTGAAAAAGGGAACATAATACTCTTAAAAACCAGGAACTCTGTACTGGGATACAGGGAATTCAGAAAGGATTTCGTGCACCTGAAACTGGATGCTGCACAATACCTTGTAAAAGCAGGGATCAAAACACTTGGCTTTGACTACTTGAGTGTGAAAAAATTTGGCGGGGACGACGAGGTTCACGAGCTACTCATCAATAACCTGACCCTGTTCGAGGGTCTCGATCTGGCTGATGTGCCAGAAGGAGAATATACATTCATAGGCGTTCCTCTGCGCATAAATACCGACGGAGCACCCGCAAGAGCCATACTTGTTCAGGGTCAGATAGAGTGAATCCTGCTGGTCTTCCTCTCGTTAGCGATATATTCGTCACTGCCATATGGATGTCCGCCAAAGCCATGGCGCATTATGGCTATTGCCCGGGCCGCATCGTTGTCTTCCTTTCTTGACCTGAAAAGTTCCATCACAGATTGGGTAATTACCGGGATTGGGATCTGCTTTTCTATCGCCTCCTCAACAAGCCAGTTGACCTCACCCATATCCTCAACATAGCTGGGAACGTCTCTTATATCCTTGAGATCACCCAGACCCTTCTCCATGAGCTCCACAAGCCAGCCCCTGATAACGGAACCATAGGACCAATTATGGAAAATGTCACGCATATCCAGATCAAAGTCATTCCGGAGCAGAAGCTCGACCCCCTCGCCAATGGCTTGCAACATCCCGAATTCGATCCCATTGTGCACAAGTTTCACAAAATGCCCGCTTCCGGGCGCTCCTGTGTACAGATAACCACCTTCAACAGCCAGGAGCTTTAAGATCGGCTCGCATATCTTATTGGCTTCAGGTTTTCCACCTACCATAAAACAGGCTCCATAACGGGCTCCATCGATCCCACCGCTGGTACCGCAATCAATAAAATGGATTCCCATCTTCAACATCTCAGATTCTCTCCTGATAGAATCCTTATAGTAAGAGTTCCCGCCATCTAGGATCACGTCTCCCTTATCCAGATAAGGCACCAACTCATCCAGGACCTTATCAATAGTTGGTCCTGCCGGAAGTGAAAGAAAGATCGACCTGGGATGTTCCAAAGAACTTATGAACTCATCATATCCCTCTACCACCTTTACGCCTTTCTCTGTGAATTCAGGCTTTGGCCCCCTCGCTTTTCCAACCACAAATATCCCTTTTTCAACACATTGAAGAGCAATATTTCCCCCCATCTTACCAAGACCAATAATTCCAAGTTCCATATAATCACAACTCCCCTACTCCTACACCTAATAAACAAAAAATCCGAGGCCGTAAAAATCACTCCACAGCCCCATAACACATCATTCAATCCTTGTGTATATCATCCTGGTGCTTTTCAAACTCTTCCTTCGAGGAAAAGGTCGTATTACACATTTTGCACACGAACTCACTTTCCTCAGCCTTTTCATCCATTATCTCACCTCCCACACTTATAGATCAAAAATAAATTTGAAATTGAACATTACTTCAAACCAGTCATCCGGTTCCTGAAATATCCAGATCCGCTCTTTTTTCCACATATCTTGTGATCACGTCCACAAACTCTGCATGACTCCAGGTCAGTGGAGCAACAGAGAGTGACTCTCCTGTAATGGGATGAACCTGCTCCGGCATTACCCCGGTTTCCAGGGAGCAGTCAGCAACCCAGTTGATCAATTCAAGAGCTCTTTTCAGATCATTAATCTTTTTCGCTTTTGCTATGTACCACTTCGCAAGCCACAGAGTACATATCAGCCAGGGGTTTCCTGTGGCTTCGTTTGTCAGCCTGTGATAATTGTCATTCTCATATCTCGCGATCCCACCTTTACCCCCAACCCAGAGTCGCTCTTCCACATTCTTCATTGTCCTGACCACACGCGGATCGTCAGCCGGGAGTACATCGAAATCAAAGATCCCATATACACTGCTGTCAACCGTCCTGTCGATCTTCTTTTGACTTATATCGCCTCCTTCATACTGTATGCTCCTCAGAAAAACGCCATTTTCATTGTCAAAGAGCTCATTTATGAGCACCTCTTTGAGATCATTATATCTGTTTCGGCACATCTCGCAGGTTATTTTATCACTTAATAGATCTCCAAGGTGCCTTGCCGAAACCAGCCCGGCGTAGACTGCTGATGTTGTAAAAGTAAAAATTCCCCTTCTCTCTTCCCACAGGTCATAACTTTCCACAGGAACCCCATTTGGGTAACGATAATCATTCATGAAAAATACTGCCTTCTTCACCAACGGCTCATAGAGTTCCTGAACAAACTCGATATCATTGGTTGCCAGATAATACTTCCAAAGAGCATAAAGTACCAACCCTGTCTCATCTTCCTGGATCGGAAGAGATGGTCTGCCATATTCGACCCAGGGGTGCCAGCTGCTCCCCAATGTCTTATCAGGATTATACTTGTGGAGCATACATCCTGTCCACCAGAGCACATCCTTGCAAAATGTAAAGAATGGTTTCGCAAATTCAGGATATCCTGCATCTATCATAGCAATGGCAACAAGAGCCCCATCCCTGGACCACATGTAACTGTACGTATCCTTGTTGAACTGCCTGTTGTCTGAATCATTTGCTGCAATGATGGCACCTCCTTTATCCGTCTGGGTCTTTATGATCAACAGCGACCTTTTGTAGAGATTTACAAGTCCGGGGTCAAGGTTTGAAAGGTCGACAGTAGTTTGGCTGGCCCAGGATCTCTGGGAAGCTTCAGTACCCTTTAATAGACTTTCAGGCCCCATGTCCATGACGCGATCATTTAGCTCATAGACATCATTGAAGTCTTTTCCTGTAGTCATATAATAGTAAACGACCCTCGACGAGTTACCCGGGACTTGCAGGTGAACACCAACCGTTGAATCTATAGAACCCTGTGCCACCGGGTTTTTTGAAAGGACCCCGTCTTCTGCATCCCTGAATGTCCCTTCGTAACCCTCGCCTTCTGACTGGCCAATGGCATAGTCGTCAATGTCACTGGTTATTCCCTCTTTCTTATTTGCTCTTAGTAGACCGATCAGGAAATACCTGGCTCTCTTGTAATGTATTATCACATTGTGATCCATCTGGTAAACTGCCGTATCCCCGATCCCATCGCCGTAAAGGTGGAAATCGTGGTTAAAGAATACACGGATCTCTCTTTTATCATTCCGGGTATTTCTTACAGTAATCCTTCTGAGAAATATGTTGGCCTCACAATCAACATTCTCCTCAAAGTTTAACTCAATACCAAGATCGCTGTTTATGGCCAGATTATCAGTTGCAAGCGTATCGTTCTTATAAGCAGGTCTCCTTTCCCACTCCGATTCATTAACCCACGAAAGCCTGCCATCGGCATACACACCTATCTTCTGGGCGTGTCCGACCAGATGATTCTCCTGGCCAACATAGGGATAATAGATATCCCGTACCTGAAACCATTTGTCGATATTGATCAACAAAGACTGATTACCCAGAGCAATATGTCGAGTCATGTTTCCCCCTATAGATTGTTTGACCTCAAAATTCAATTACCACTTTTATATTTTCACGCATGGAAGAGAGTGCTTCATGTATCTTTTCCGGCGGATACCTGGCTGTTATCAGTTTTGCGAGCAGCCCTTCCCATCTCGCTTCAGCCGCCAGCAGATCAACTATACCCTGCTCAAAGTCTCTCCTGTGAGCGTTAACAATTCCCACCACAGTTTTGTTGCCCAGCACAAGACCCTGATTAAAACAATCACTGCATATCTCAATATGCTTGTCGCCACCTGTAACCGATGCAAGTACAACAACCGCATTTGTTCCTGCGACCATTATTGCATGCATAGCAACACTTGAACTACCGGTCTCCTCAATTACAATATCGACCTGCCTGCCAATCTCATGCGGAATATCATGCAGGCTGGTTTTTTTTGCATTAAAGTGGATGATACCCAATTCCGAGAATATCTCATCCTTATACGCATTATCAGACGTATCCACAGAAATGACTTCCAGTCCTCGAAGCCTGAGGATCATGGCAGTGATAAGACCGAGAGATCCCGTGCCGGTTACCAGTGCAATTTCCGGCTCCCATTTCATTCTTTTTTGTACAGTAAAAACTGTTCTTACTGCCTTCTCAGCAACGCTCGCAGGTTCCAGAAGAACTCCCAGGTCCCCAAGACTTTGTGGAACCTTTACCAAAAAACGTTCCTCTTCTGCATAGTACTCTGAAAGAAAACCATGTTTTCCTTTGATCCCCCGTTCAGTGTAATCCCCCTTAAGACACATATCATACTCTCCGGCCTGACAATTGATACAGTCATCAGGCCTCCTTACTGTAGCAACAACCATATCCCCACGTTTGAATGCTTTCACTTCTGCTCCCACCCCGACAACCTCTCCCAGCGACTCATGACCAAAGATCAGCATTTTTTCATCTTCAGGCGGTACCCCGTAGGAACCTTCGTTGATCTCTTTGTCTGTTCCATCAAGCCCGACCAATTTTACCTTCACCAAAACCTGGGTAGCAGTAACAACAGGAGTGTCCACATCTATCATCCGGGCACTGCCCTTATTTTTTGGAACAACTGCGATCGCTTTCATATGATCAGATCCGGATATTTCTGCGATTGAGACCAATAAACGTAGGTCATTCTCAATGGAAATGTTCAAGACTATGATGATAATGTGCAACCGGCATCAGTGAATAGAATGCCCTTGTCACAACCTCGCTCAATGACGGATGGATATCCATGCCACCCATGATGGGTTCTGCACTCTGCAGTGGAATGTACATCAGAGGAATGATCTGATGAATAAGGATCGAGGCATGTGGACCTATTATATGTGCCCCAAAGATCTTGTAAGTATCCGATTCCACAATGACCTTTACAAAATAATCCTTTACATCCATTGCCTGTCCTTTGGCAGTGTCCTCATATCGCTGGAAGCCTATGAGCACATTATCCTCCCCATACCTTCCAATGGCTTCCCTTTCCCTCAACTCCACGCTTGCAATTTCAGGATATGAAAAAACTGCATGCGGTACTGCATGATAATCTACCTTAACATTTTTCTTCAAGATCGCATTGTAGTAAACTATAGTTGATTCATAGTTTGCCACATGTTTGAAAAGATATTTCCCGTTGGCATCCCCAAATGCCCAGATGTTTGGCTGTGAAGTTTCAAGATATTCATTTGTCACGATCCAGCCCTTGCTATCAGTTTCTATATCTCCCTTTCCGGGATGCAGTATGTCTGAGTTTGACCCCCTTCCTGTAGCAATAAGAATTTTCTCTGCAACCACTTCGATCTCTTCTCCGCTATTCCTGTCCTTTGCAACAACCTTTTTCTTTCCATCATCGGTCATCCGGACCTCAATTACTTCATGATCCGTGATCAGGTTCAGATTCGGATATCCTGACATTACTTTCTTTGCCAGTTCTGAAACCTCCGGTTCCTCTTCAGGAATGAACTGGGGATTTCTCCCGATGATAGTTACGTCAGAACCCATTGCAGAAAAAAAATGACCATACTCTGCTGCTATGTAACCCCCGCCTATGATGGCAATACTTTCCGGGAGTTCTGTCATATCAAGTACAGTATCACTTGTGAGATATTGAATCTCATCTAATCCTTTTACAGGTGGTAATATGGTTTTTGAGCCCGTACATAAAAATATCATATTTGATATGATGGTCTCATTGCCCACCTTCAATGTATAAGGAGCAACAAATTCCGCCACTTCAGGATAGTAATCTACGTTCTCATTGCTGGAAAGTCCCTCACGGATCATATATATATCCTTTGATATGTGAGTTCTCATCCTATCCATTACAGCCTTAAAACCAGTGTTCTTTATTTCCACATCAATGCCAAATTTCGATGCAGTCCCTATTTCCCTGATAAGTTCTGCAGGATAAAATAATAATTTGGATGGTATGCATCCTCTTGTAAGGCATATCCCCCCGGGTTCGTCCTTATCGATAACTGCGATCTTTATATCAGGATTTGCGTTTATCATTGCCTCTACAATAATCATTGCAGAACCGGTACCTACTACGATCAGATCGTAATCTTTCAACTGATCACCCCACTATTCCCAGTATGAAATTGACCTCACTGTTTTTAAGATTTTCTGTGAATATTATGATCAAGTGATCTTTGTCACAATGTGCATGGGTGTTCCACCGAAAACTCCAATAACACCTCTAAACCCCACCACAAACACCTATATATGCCATGACAACATTCATTTTGATTAGTGGGTATTTCCTATAATCAGTGGGAGCAGGAAGTGATATCTTATGGTATTGGGGACTCAAAGAGATTTGGAAACAGGCACCTCTATCAAGGAAATTGAGAATGAGATGCGGGTCAGCGAGGTCATGACCAAAAAAGTGTTTGCTTTAGATGTAGGAGCGAACGCTGCCGAAATTGCCGAGGAAATGACCAAAAACAATATTTCAAGTATTGTCGTCACAAAGAACGGCGATGCTGTAGGGATCATAACCGAGCGCGATATTGTCAGGAAAGTGGTGGCAGGGGAAAAAGAATCAGGCAAGATATCTGCCAGTGAGATCATGTCCTCCCCCCTTATGACAATAAGACCTTCAACTAACATAATAGACGCTGCTAGGATTATGCTCAAGCACGATATCCGTAGGCTTGTCATCAAAGTGAACGGCAGTCCTTCCGGGATTGTTACGGACAAGGACCTGCTCATGATAGCTCCCGGTCTTAACACCATTTTAGAAAGCCTTATTGAAATGAGCAATGAACAAAACATTCCACGAACGCCGGAACTCGAAAGGGGAATATGCGAATACTGCGGCGCGGCTGGTGAAAACGTCATGCTCGTAAATGGGTTGATGCTGTGTGAATCCTGTAAGGATTCAGAGAGTTAATACATCTGATGGATCAATCAATTTTTCCAGATATGAAACCATACGATTATCGAACCCGCAACAATGGACATACAACAAAGGAGTAGACACATGATCGTTGAAGAAATTATGTCAAAAGAACCTGTATGCGTAAAAAATAGTGATTTTATCACTCATGCAAGACAGCAGATGCGCGACCATTATTTACGCGGACTTCCTGTGGTCGATGGATCGAACAGGGTAGTCGGCATCCTGACAGACCAGGATATACTTAACATTACATCCACCAGATCCAATGTGACAGTTGGAGGATATGCACGTGAGTGTCCCACGATCACTCCGGATATGGATATAATAAGATCTGCTCACCTTTTGGTAGAAGCAAAGCAGGGCAGAGTTCCTGTAGTTGTATCAACAAGTGATAAAACATGTATCGGGATCTTGAGCGATGTGGATATCCTGAAAAATATCCATCCTACAAAAAAGTCCCCAAAAACAGTTGGAGATATCATGACGACCAATATTTTGACATGCCATCCGGATGACAGTATTGCAAAAGTCTGGTTACAAATGATCGAATACAATTATACCGGCTTGCCTGTAGTGTCTCACAAGAACGAAATGATGGGGATCATAACAAGAAGAGATGTTATAAGATCCGGATACGCAAGAACCGGATCAAGTGACTCACACGGCACAAGACCCGGCGATTCTACAAAGGTCGAGAAAGTCATGTCTACCCCAACATATACAATATCACATGGCACACCAATCTCAAAAGCTATAGAGATGATGCTCCACTACGATACCGGAAGGGTCAGTGTTGTTAATGGAAAAGAATTGGTAGGGATCGTAGACAGGCGGGATGTCTTGCGGGCTTGTCTGGTTGGTACAGGCTTCGAAGTGATGTAATGCGCGTATCAGGATTTTTCAATAACCAAACACTTATTACCAAATCAGTCTTTACTATCAATTGTAGGGAGGCTTGAATGGTAGCAATATTTTATAAGACGATACCTAAAATTTTAATCATATTTCCAATAGAAGATTTCAATAGAAGATTTCAATAGAAATCTTCGATAGAAATCTTCGATAGAAATTTTTGATAGAAAATTTCGACAGTTTGGTGGTCTAATTGAATACACGAAACAAAAAATTCAGAATTGAAGAAGAGAAGATGAAAGTGCAGGAAAAACTGAATGCCAATGACAAAACCATTCAGAGAAACGACGCAAAAATGTTAAGCACTACAGGCACAATGGACGTCGGACCTGTCAATTTCAAAGCCAAAATATCGGAACACGAAGGAGATATCATGTCAGTTGCTACTAAAGACGTGGTCACTGTCCCTCCGACAACAACGATAATGGGTGCAATAAAGACAATGACAAACAAAGGATTCAGGCGTGTCCCGATTACCGATGCTGGCACGAACCGCCTTGAAGGAGTGGTCACATCCGTTGATATTGTCGACTTTTTGGGTGGAGGAAGTAAGAACCTGCTTGTCGAAAAACGGTTCAAGGGCAACCTCCTTGCAGCTATCAATGCAGATGTTCGAGAGATAATGCGCCATAATGTTTCACACCTGAAAGAAGATTCGAATATCTCAGATGCACTTAAAATAATGAGTGAAGAGAAAACCGGTGGTCTTCCCATATTAAGCGGGGACGGTCGAGTCCGTGCTATCTGCACGGAAAAAGATTTTGTCAAACTTGTTGCAGGCATACATGCCAACAAATCAGTTGGAGCGTATATGAGCAAAAAGGTAAAAACCGCTCCATCGAATACAACAATTTTCAATTCTGCAAAGATCATGGTAAATGAAGGGTTCAGGAGACTTCCTGTTGTGACGGACAGTATACTCATTGGAGTGATCACTGCTTCTGATATTATGAATTTCATGGGAAGCGGGAATGCATTCAATAAACTCGTAACAGGAAACATCCACGAAGCATTCGATGCCCCGATAAGTTCACTTATCTCAAAGGATGTTGTGTGGGCATCGTCCGATCTGGATATCGGAGAGGCAGCAGCAATTATGATCGAGAAAAGTGTTGGTTCCATTCCAATAATTGATGATGGGATCCTTTGCGGCATACTCACAGAGCGCGATATCCTGCGTTCGATAACAGAATAGACCAATAAATTTTCGTCCAGATACAGAGATGATAACTTATTGAAACAACTTTTACCCTGATTATAATTATAAGTGTAATTATAATGCAATGCAAAACACAAAAAGGAGGGTCAGAATGAATGTGGAAGATATTATGAGTTCCCCGGTATATGTCATTGCACCGGATGAACCCCTATCTCGTGCAAGGAAGTTGATGTTAAAACACAAGATCGGTTCTATTGTTGTTGTTAACGATGATGGTATGATTGGTATTGTCACCAAATCCGATCTGGGAAAGCGAATGGCACAGGCAGAGCCTATATGGAGGAGACGTCCAATTGACAAGGTTCCTATAAATCTGGTGATGACGGAATCTCCGATAACGATCTATCCAGAGGCTTCGATCAGACAAGCTGTTGATCTTATGCTTGAAAATAACATAAACAACCTCCCTGTTATGAAAAACTCTGTTGTTGGTATCGTGACAAAAAAAGATATTGTCAGATACGTATCAGAGCAGTCATTCGATACAAAAGTTTCCGATCTGATGAGCGAAGATATCATATCAGTTCATAGGCATCACACGATCAACCATGTCATAGATGAAATGGAGAAAAATAAGATCAACAAGGTCATTGTCATAGATGACGCTGAAGAGGGTGTCGGTATCATCTCTACAACAAACCTCGCACTTAGCGCTATGACTGATAATGAAGGTAAACTTTCAACTAAGAGCATCAAAATGGCAAGAAAGCCAAAACAGGGTGGTGAGAAGATATATCGTTACATAAAAGAAGTACCACTAGTTGCAGAAGATATTATGTCTGGACCGATTGTGACAATCGCCAGTGATGATACGGTCGCTAATGCGGCGAATATCATGATCAAAGAGAATATCACGGCACTGCCTGTCGAACAGGATAATGAGATTGTCGGGATGATCAGCAGAAGCGATGTTATTAGAGCAGTATAGAAATTAAATATATTAAGAAATATTTTTGGATGTAAGAGGTGATAACTATGCAAATCAAAGATATAATGGTGCAGCCACATACCATTGATAAGGCAGATACGATATCCCATGCACTTGACATGATGGATAAAAAAAATACGCGCCGTCTGCTTGTTAAGCATGCTGGTGATATGGTAGGTGTCCTGACAATGAGAAATATTACTAAAGAGCTCGGAACACGAAAAAAAGGGGCTAAACCTGCATCATCCCTTCACGTTGCGACAGCCGTATCTGACAATTATGTTAAGGTATTGCCTGACATAGATATCAACGATGTCATCACACTGATGAAGAAAAACAATGGCGTGATCATGGTCAGTGAGAATGACGAGATTGTTGGATGGGTGACTCCAAAAGAGCTGATGAAAAGCAACCATTTTGGTGGATACGCAGCAGAAGTTATGCAAAAAGACCCTATTGTCGCAAGCCCTGGTGACCGTGTGAGCCATATCAGACACCTGATCCTTGATAACGACATTGGAAGATTGCCTGTTGTGGAGAATGGGAAACTTGTCGGAATCGTTACAGAAAAGGACGTTGCAAAAGCAATGCGTGCCTTTAGGGATGTTGTTTCAGGAAACAAACAGGATTCCCGCATCAAGAACCTCATTGTAGAGGACATAATGACAAGAGGTGTGAAAACAGCATATTCGAACACTTCGGTATCCGATGTTGTCAAGATGATGATCGAGGAGAACATTAGTGGCGTGCCTGTGCTTAACCTCGAAGATGATATGGTAGGGTTCATCACAAGAAGATGTGTTGTCGATGCAATGGTGGAATGAAATTGAACGAGTTGATCCTTGCTGACGCCCGGATTAACTCACCATATATTTACAAATATATACTATTAAAAGTGAGATCGTGCTGTCATAGGTGGAGAAACAGCACTCACTTTCCAAGTCATGAACGCCAGATCAGATACTGCGGATATTGAATTGGATATTGAAGGTGCGGCAGGGTATCTTAACCTGCCGCGATCCAGACTCGAGGGACTGCTGGACAGGCGAATACTATTACAAAATTGGGGCGAATACCAACAATTGTTCCGGTTCGATAAGAGTGTTTCAAAGATCGAGCACGGGAGTGTATTGTACCAAAAGGACGGCTCGTTCGAGTTGATACGGGGGTTTCCCAAGATACAGAGGGCAATGCTTCTTGGTCCTGCGCTCAAAAACCATTTCTCAAAGATCAAAACAGTAGTCGTCGAAGAAAAGATGAACGGCTATAACGTGCGTGTGGCTGATATTGACGGGAGAATTGTAGCATTTACACGCGGCGGACTTGTCTGCCCTTATTCAACCGAGCGCGCAAGACATCTTTTGGGACGTGATTTTTTCGACGACCATCCAGACCTTGTCCTATGCGGGGAGATGGCAGGTCCCGATAATCCTTATGTCCCAAAGGACATCTACGGCATAAATTCTCTTGACTTTTTCGCGTTTGATATCAGGCACAAGGGCAGTGGCACACCATATCTCTTACACGATCGCAGGAAACTTGCGGATGAATATGGATTTAGCCAGGTGACATTCTTTGGTGAGTTTTCGCTTGATGATGCGCCGGATGAGATTGCAGGTATTATCAGGAAACTTGGAAAAATACAACACGAGGGTGTTGTTATCAAAGATCCGCAGATGAAACTCGATCCAATAAAATATACATGTTCCCAGAGTAACTGTGCTGACCTTCGGCATGCCTTCAAATTTTATAACGACATTGGGCGGGACTATTTCTTCTCAAGGGTCGTACGCGAAGGATTCCAGTCGGTTGAGTGGAATGAAAGCGAAGCTGAACTGCAAAAACGTTGCCTGCAACTTGGGGAAAGTATACTGCGACCTATGATCGAGTCAATAAAACAGGTGAAGGATGGCACACGTATTGCCGATGATGTGCAGATACGGGTCAAAGACCTTGGCACTATTTCCACATATCAGGACTATCTCCGAAGGCTTGGTGTGGATGCTGTTTTTAGTGAACCGGAGATTGTAGGGGATGAATATCTCGTGAAGATCAAAAAACTCAACCAGAGCACCAATGATAAAACGGAGTCGATGTGCAAAGGTGAGTTGTGGTAAATACAAGAAAATCTTCGCTAACGCTCAGATTTACTTGCACTATATATTCATAAAATATATACTATCAAAAAGACATATATCACAAAACGAGCATTCGAATACCCATAATATATAATGGTGCAATAATGACAAAAATAGCGATTATCGGAAGTGAACAGAGTGGTCGGACAACGCTTGCTTCAAAACTGGGTAAGAAGGGAGAGGTAGCAGACATCACAATGTATGACTTTGCCAAAAGCGGCAAAGTGCTCACTACAATTGATGCAAACGGATATCCAAAGGCAGTCAAACCGCTGATAACAGCCCTTAACCTTTCAGATATCGCACTCTTGTGTATTCCCCCGACTGGTCTTGATGCATCTGCAGGCGAATGTATTGTTGCACTTGACCTTCTGGGTTACAAACACGGGATCATCGTGCTTACCAAATCGGACACATCATACCCTCATGCTATCGATGAACTGAAAGGAAATATCAAAAAGATAACCTCAGGTACAGCACTTGAGAACTGGGAATACATGTCCATATCCACAACGTCATTCGAAGGTATGGAAGAACTGAAGGAGATGATATTTTCCATCAGTGATATGGTAGACGCGGAACTTGCACAATTGAATGAGTTACCAAAACGTGTTGTGATAGACCAGTTCTTCAATGTGACAGGTATTGGATGTGTGGTTCTTGGTGTGGTTTCGCAGGGTACGATCAATGCAAAGGACAAGACAGGCATATTCCCGCTCAAAAAGAACATTGAGATACGTTCTATACAGCTGCATGATGTGGATGCGAAAAGTGCACCAACGGGTTCGAGGGTAGGACTGGCACTTAAAAATATCCAGTCAAAGGAACTTGAGAGAGGGTTTGTGATATCTGATGAAGAAGATGTTGCAGAAGATATGATACTCGAATGCACGCTTTCACAGTTCTCAAAAGGATTTGCCGTGGGTGATATGCTGCATATCTTTACAGGACTTCAGTCTGCACCGATGCGTATTGAAAAAATCACAATCGATAGTTCGGATGTAGATGCGGCGGCACCTGCAAGTATGTGTATTGTCTCACTTTCCGGCACAAAAGAAATTGCATACAGCAAGACGGACCGGTTCGTACTTGCCAATCTGGATGAAAAACAGAGATTTGTAGGATACGGTTTTTGTCAGTGATCTTGCCAATGACGGCTTGGTCCTTAACATTACTGCCTTGGTTTGAGTGATTTGAAACCATCGACCAATGTGGGCCTTTTTATGGATTTTGTTACTGAAGTAACTTCAGGCATATCTATCATGGTCGGCTGTTGCGTCGGGGAATGATTATGATCGTCTATTGTGCGAGTGGGTTTGAATCCGGGTTTGAATCCGGGTTTGAATCCGGATTCAAATGCCGGTTCAAATTTTTCGTGAACAGCTGTTCTCTCTTTTGAAAGCTCTTCCTGCCCCACTTTTTTGCCAATTCCTTTTTTGGATAAACCTGAATGTATGTCACGCTCTTTGGATCTTACACCATCATCTCTTCCTCTTGAATAATAAGCTTTCACAAATTCTTCCAGACCGCGTTCACTGGCAAATTTGTCTAGATGGGAAAACCTCTCGGTGACCCATCCAAGTTCAGAGTGTTTGTGATAGCCCACCTCAAATCCAAGCTTGTAGGCTTCTTTTGCAACCTCTGATCTTTCAGATTCACTGATGGTCTTTTTCTTGCCCTTGTCTTCCTTTTTGAACAGACTTACCATTCTCTAACCCGACCATCAATCCAGATAATCCACTACTTTTATTCCTTTTTCAGTGAAATGCACACCACGCATGTTACAGTCGTGCTTGGTTCCGCGCATTTTGATAACCTGTAGTGCACGTGTCATGGTCTTATCATAAAGGAAATTGTGCAGGAAAACCACACCATGTGAAGCGAACTGCTCTGTTGTATATGAATTCGGATCTGTCATTTCAGATAGTAGGATCGTAGTACATCCCAGTCTCTTGAGGTTTCGTATAAACCTGCTCATCTCTTTTTCTTCCAAAGATAGATCCTTTGTTGTAAAACGTATTGCAGATACTGAATCGATCACAAGTCTTTTGATATTGTATTCTGCAACGTAGCCTGCTATTTCCTTGAACACCACAGCAGGAGACGGAGCTTCCCCTTCTACCGATGTGTGTCCTACCTCATAGTCCGGGGTGATCACTTCATGGAGTTCATCCATGTACCCATATTCCATCCTTGGACCAAGATCTGCAAAAAGGAGCTTTTTCATTTTGATAAGTGTCGGCACATTCATTGCATAGTTCGACATGTCATCAATGATATTCTGCGGACTTTCGAGCAAAGTGACATATAAACCCACTTCACCAAGTGCAGCACCATGTGCTAAAAACTGAACTCCAAATGTCGTTTTTCCACTGCCCGGTGGACCGCTGACAAGATATATCCTCTCCTCCAACAGTCCGCCCTGAACCAGTTCATCGAATCCTTCAATGCCAGTTGGTATTCTCATAGTACAACCTCGCCTTAAATAATAGATATTAATTAATTAATTAATTAAATTAAATATCAGCTATAACATACTTTAATCCATCGATTCATATAACAATTAATCCATCGATTGATTATTATAAAATGTGTCCGAATGCTATAAACAATCAGCGAGTGATAATAATGATCAATATAGCAATTCCAAAAGGCAGTTTAGAGGAACAGACACTCCTGCTGTTCAAGCAGGCAGATCTTGAGATCAAGAAGACTGAACGTGAGTACAATCCAAAAGTCAATGACCCAAGGATCAATAAGGTTAAGATCCTGCGCCCGCAGGAGATCCCAAAATATATCGATGAAGGATATTTTGACCTCGGGATATCAGGGCGTGATTGGGTGGTTGAATCCAATTCCGATGTGGTCGAGGTTGCCGATATGCCTTACAGCAAACAGGGTGCAGGTATTGTGAAGATCGTGATTGCTGTGCCGCAGGACAGCGATATAAAGAGCGCAGCCGATATTAAACCGGAGAGCAGGGTTACGACCGAGTATCCAAATATCACAAAAGCATTCTTTGAGAATCTCGGCATTCCGATCGATATGCATTTTTCCTATGGCGCAACCGAAGCGAAGGTACCTGACCTCATGGATGTTGTAGTTGACCTGACAGAAACAGGGTCAACGCTTCGCAAGAACGGTCTTAAGATCGTGGATGTGATGATGGAATCCTCATCAAAACTCATTGCAAATAAGGACAGCTGGGCTGATCCCGTAAAGCGTCAGGAGATCGAGGAGATCAAAACACTGCTGCTCGCTGTTATCGAGGCGCGCGGCAAGGTGCTCATTGATATGAATGTGCCTGCCGATAAACTGGATGCTGTGATAGATGCACTGCCTTCCATGAAACATCCGACCGTGTCCCAGTTGTACAAATCGGATTACTACGCGGTTGAGACTGTTATTAGCAAGAATGATATTAATATCCTCATCCCGAAACTCAAGAATCTTGGAGCAGAGGATATTATTGAGATGGAGATATCAAAGATAGTACATTAACGCTTGAATTTTTCTTCGACGCATGAGCAAAACATCGGGCAACCGGTTTCGTATTGGCATTACAGAATTTCTCTGGTCAGTGAAACTGTTTGCTGCATCCGCTATTGTAGCGTGTATGTTCAGCATTGCCGTGTATGTGGTTATGACGATATTTGCCGAGCCTGAGCCCGTTAGTACTGCTATTGCTGCAACTGCATCAGCTGCCATGGCAAAGGTTGAGGTGGGAGCCAGATACATTAGCCCGATGTGGTCTATTTTTGTGTTTAATACGATTGCTTTTTTTACAGCATCTGTTGGCACCGGATTTTTATCATATATACACAACGTTTTTAGCGGGGAATTTTCCTTTCGCTCAAAACACAGGATATATGCTACCATATCCATCAAGATCGATAAGCTGTTCACTGTATTTTATAGACACATACGGCGCACTGCCTCGATATTCGACCCCGGGTTCTCTGAAATTAATATCGAAAATAAAACTGACGAAAATACTCATCAGGATGATGAAACATCATCTGTATGGGATCTCTGCGGATACACCAGGGATGATTACCGAATGTTCGCATACATCCTGCCCTACACTGTACCGGTATTGATACTTGTGATAAACGGCATGCTTCTTGGGGTCTTGCTTGCGTTCTTCATATTCAATGGCGCAATGTCGGGATACGAGATCATGGGATTGCAAGGCATAGTCATTGGGGTTTTCTACACGCTTTCGTACTTTGTTTTTTCCATCCTGCCGCATGGCATTATCGAACTGCCTGTGTTGTTCCTGGCAGCGTCACTCGGATACAAGTTCGCATACGTGCAGTCGAAGGCTGTCGTTGATGATGGTTTTTTTCTGGGTGATGACATAGAGAGCATAAACAAGGATGTTTCACGCATCAATTCGATAACTACGATGTATCTTAGGTCAAGATACTTGTGGAGTGTGTTTGGGGTCGCGATTGGGCTGCTGCTTGTTGCTGCGTATATTGAGATATATGTGACACCGTGGGTTGTGGAATATGTTATGGTTGTTGTTGAAAGGATGTTGAACGGTGGGTTTGTTTAACTGTTTTAAACAAAATGTAACAACGCCGAATAAGAAAGAGCGATTACTCGCCCTCCCTCTTCTAAGAACCGGACTTGCGACTTTCATCACATCCGGCCCATGCCTTTTTTGGTGTAACTGTTAAAGCCATTGTGCACCATTTTACGACCACATATGGGGCATTGAGGTGGGTTTTTCTTGCGAAAAATATCGTTTTCAGTATATTCATATTCATTGCCAAAATCACCGAAAATCTTCAGAAGGAGTGGGGTTTCGGAAAAATTACCAAATGTAGTGTTTACTGTTACCATAAATGTCATAGATACTATAATTACTTTATGCTTTATATAAATATGTATTTACTGTGATGTTATTGCCATTTTTTACTGCATAACTGGATTATGGGACTGTGCCTGTTGATGTATACCGGAGAGTCGGCTTGTCCATTGATGATAATACCCATATACCCGGCACAGCGCAGTGCCCCACCAGCCGTTGCAGTGGCTGTCGTTCCAGGTGCCTGTGAGCGGGCTTTTGGCACAGACCGAGAAGTTGACGCAGTTGGTGGCGGGTGCGCCGGTCAGGGAGCCGTTCATGATGGCAAGCAGGTTGTCAGGGGAGAGGGGGTCGCAGCCGGGCGGGTTCTCGTGGTAGAGGTAGTGGGCTGCCAGGCCTTTGCCACCCATGAACTTGCAGAGTAGGGTAGCAGGTATATTTTCACATTTGACTTTTTTATTGGATAAATCAATTCTTATTATAGTGGAAGATATCATAAGCATCTTTTTCTCAGAATTTGGTATATATATTTGTTAAACATTCTAATAAATTATGATGGCATGTAGCGCAATTATTATAAGTGATTACACATGATTTAGAATTAATATTAATAGGAAATGAAATTAAATTTTGCATCTGAATCATTACAGGGTGGTATAAATGGAAATTATAAAAAAAACACTTGTGGTATTAATCTTATGGTCATTGATTGTGGGAACAGTACCTATATCGGTATTAGCACAGCAAAACAGTCTTGATAACCAAATATTTGAATATAAAGAACCAAGTCTCTCCGAAGGTGTTGAATATGTGCCAGGGGAATTTATTGTCCAGTTTAAACCTGGGGTTTCAAACGAAAAAATTGCCAGTATTAATTCCAGACATGGGACTTCAGTAAAATATACCAGTCCTTATGCCAGATTTAAGATATTACACATTCCAAAGGGCAAATCTGTCCCGGATATGGTTGAAATATATAGCAAGAACCCGAATGTGGAATATGTCGTGACAAACTCTATTGCCCATGCATTTATGTCACCAAATGATCCCTTGTACCACTATCAATGGCATCTTGATGATTCTTCTTCGCCAAATCCTTATGGAGGTACAAACGGGGGAGGGATCAATATTGAACCAGCCTGGGATATTTCTAACGGAACTGGTGTTGTAATAGCGGTTCTGGATACGGGTGTAGCATATGAAAACTATGGATTTTGGTATCAGAAAGCCCCAGACCTGGCCAATACGCATTTTGTAGCTGGCTGGGACTTTGTCAATAATGACGCCCACCCCAATGATGACAATTCTCATGGGACCCATGTAACAGGGACCATTGCCCAGAGCACCAACAATGGAATAGGGGTTGCAGGAGTTGCCTTTAATTGCTCAATAATGCCTGTAAAGGTTCTAAATAAAAAAGGATCTGGAACGTTAGACCAATTAGTAGATGGAATCTATTTTGCAACCGATAATGGTGCAGATGTTATCAGCATGAGTCTGGGCTGGCCGCCTGGATATGATCCAGGTCAACCTTTAAAAGATGCACTTGATTATGCATATATTAACGGAGTTACGATTATCAGTGCCTCAGGTAATGATGCTGCCAGCCAACTCTGTTATCCGGCTGCATATGGAAAATGTATCGCTGTGGGTGCTACCAGATTTGATGAGACAAGAGCCAGCTATTCAAATTATGGCGATGCTCTGGATATCATGGCACCAGGCGGTGATTTATCAGTAGACCAAAATGGAGATGGTTATGGCGATGGTGTCCTCCAAAATACATTTAATCCAAATACTAATAATCCACGTGATTTTAATTACTGGTTCTTCTCGGGCACTTCCATGGCCACACCACATGTTTCAGGGGTTGCCGCTTTGTTGATCGCTAATGGAGTAACCGGACCTGACAATGTAAGAGAAGCACTTTTATCAACAGCAGAAGACAAAGGTGATCCAGGTTGGGATACCCAGTATGGATGGGGCATTGTGGATGCTTATGCAGCTTTGCAATGGTCAGCAACACCCAATAATCCACCAGTAGCAAATGATCAATCAGTAACAATAGATGAGGATACAACTGCAGCTATTACCTTAACTGCAACTGACCCGGATGGTGATACATTGACATATTTAATCCTTTCCGGCCCTTCAAATGGAGTATTAACAGGCACAGCACCGACTTTGACCTACACACCCAATGCCGATTATAATGGGGCAGATAGTTTTGCATTCAAGGCAAATGATGGAACAGCAAATAGCAACATAGCTACCGTGAACATTACTGTTAATCCTGTGAACGATCTGCCAGTTGCCGATGACCAATTGGTAACCACGGAAGAGAATACACCTGTGGCTATTACGTTGACTGCAACTGACCCGGATGGTGATACATTGACATATTCAATCCTTTCCGGCCCTTCAAATGGAGTATTAACAGGCACAGCACCGACTTTGACCTACACACCTAATGCCGATTATAATGGGGCAGATAGTTTTGCATTCAAGGTAAATGATGAAACAACAGATAGCAACATAGCTACCGTGAACATTACTGTTAATCCTGTGAACGATCCGCCAGTTGCCGATGACCAATTGGTGACCACGGATGAGGATACAACTGCAGCTATTACCTTAACTGCAACTGACCCGGATGGTGATACATTGACATATTCAATCCTTTCCGGCCCTTCAAATGGAGTATTAACAGGCACAGCACCGACTTTGACCTACACACCCAATGCCGATTATAATGGGGCAGATAGTTTTACATTCAAGGTAAATGATGGAACAGCAGATAGCAACACAGCTACCGTGAACATCACGGTTACTGAAGCGCCCACATCACCGAACATGCATATTAACAGCATCGATATGGATCTAGTTTCACGTTACCGGGGATGGATATATTATGCAACAACAACTGTTACGATTGTAGATAATGGTGACCATTCTGTAGAAGGGGCAACAGTGTGCGGACATTGGGAAGACGCAACAACAGACAGCGATGTGGGAATGACTGATGCTTCCGGGCAAGTAACATTACAATCAAATTACTTGTGGAAACCACCAAGTGGGACGACATTCACCTTTGTTGTGGATGATGTAGTGAAAGATGGATGGATTTACGACAATTCGGCCAATGTCGAAACAAGTGACAGTATATCTGTAAATTGAGTGTGATTTAACTAAAATAAAAACCGTAGGCGCCCATTCCGGGCGCTACACATCTTTTTTTTCAAGGCCTGACGATCAATATCCCACTTCAATGTCCTTCCCGAAAATATCACTCAAATCAGAATCCAACCCTGACTTCAATTCCTCAACTTCATCATTTAACCGTGCAAGTTCCTTCTTCTCGACATCCAGTTTCTGTCCAGTAGAATCCATCATATTTCGGCATTCAGATATCCTATCTTCAATCTGTGTTTTCTCCCTATAAACAGTAAGTCCCTCCAACTCCCCCAGCACCCCCGCAAGTTCCAAAGAATATCCCTCCCTTTGGCTTTTAAGCCTCAAAAGGATATCAGTCCCCACCAACCTATCGATCTGCTCAAGAGTCTTGTTCATCTTCTGCTGTTTAAGACCCAGACTCCCATCCTCCACACGCGCTTTCATTTCAGTCAGGAACCGAGCGATATCTGTTTCAAGCGCAGACACCGGCTCATCCTTCAATATCTTCAGACACCTCCTGCTCTCAGCAGACATAATATGCCGCCCGCTCCCATCCTGTTTCTCCATCCTGGAAAGAGCCTTGGACAGCTGAGCAAACAAACCCGCCAGGTTCGAATCAATACCAGAAATCTGCTCCTTAAGGGTTCGGGCCTGCTCTTCCAGTTCCCGTGCCCTTATAAACTCATCACCCGCCTCAACCTCTTCCAGCTTCGCCTCCTCAGAGCCCAGTTCAACCTTCAGTGTCTCGTATTTGCCAGTGAGGTTATTGATATTCTTCTGCCTTACCGGAATCTGCTGCTGCATCTGCCTGATGAGTTCGATATCCTCGGGCAGTTTATCATATGCCTCCAGTTCATCCTTCACTTCATTGATTGGGGCGACAAGCTCATCCAGCAGGACATCCAGGTGTTTCAGCCCGCCCAGGATATCCTTATATTCCTCAGGAAAAAGGGCCTTCACATACTGCTGGCTCTTGACAGCGTTCTCAAGGCAGGTCTTCAACACAGATTTGGCATCCAGGTGGAGATACAAATGTAGATCAAAACGGGGATGGTTATTTCGATGAAGTCCTTCAGCAGACCCATGATGGCAGAGACTACACAAATTTCGGGTATTACTTCTACCAGGGTACCTCTATGGCAACTCCCCATGTGGCAGGAGTGGCTGCATTGTTGATATCAGATGGTGTCACCGATCCTGATGATGTCAGGAAAGCCATGGAGTCTACGGCTGGGGTATAGTGGATGCTTATGCTGCACTGCAATTCGGACAGGATCCTATGTCACCGGTTGCTGATGCAGGATCAGATCAAACTTTGAACGATGCAGACAACGATAAGGAAGAAGCAGTGGCTTTGGATGCTTCGGCTTCCTACGATCCAGATGGTAACATAGTTACATATGAGTGGAAAGAAGGTGATGAAGTATTAGGAAATACTGAAGAGATAACTTATAATTTCACTATTGGAACGCACAATGTAACTTTGACCGTTACAGATGACGAGAACTTAATAAGCACTGATGAAGTGATAATAACAGTAGAACCCAATCAGGCTCCAATAGCGGATGCAGGTCTGGATCAAACAGTTTTGGTAAATGAAATGATGACACTCGATGGATCTGGTTCCTCGGATCTTGGTGGAACGATCGTTTCCTATGAATGGAATTTCGGTGATGGAACAACTTTAACAGGTCAAACAGTAGATCACACCTACTCGACTGCCGAAAGCTACACAGTTACCCTAACTGTGACAGACAATGGAGGAGCAACCAGTAGCGATACAACATTAGTTACGGTAACAAAAGAACCAATTATAGAAGAACCTACTAACCTTATGTATATCGACAGTATAGAAATGTCATCGGATAACAAGACTGCCGGAAGAAATACATTTACATTTGCTCTTGCAACTGTGACCGTTGTTAATAGCACTGGAGAGCCTGTTCCGAATGCAGTAGTAAGCGGATCATGGAGTGTCTCTACTTCGGATAGCGATATCGGTACAACAGATGATTTCGGAGTGGTCACTGTACAATCAGATAATATTAAAGGTCTTGAAGGTACGTTTACTTTTACAGTAACTGACGTTGTGCTGTCAGGCTTGGAATATGATATCACTGCAGAAGACTTTGGCAGTATAACTGTTCCTGCTTGAAAATCAGAAATTATGGCGTCCGATCCGGTCGCCAAACCTTTTTTTGTTTTTGTTATCGCTTTTTAAATTCCGCAACACCGCGCGCTACATTATTAAGCAGCTTCGCAGCGACCTCTTGAGATGGCCATGCACCCAGACCACAATCAGGCCCAACATACTTGATACGATCGCCAAACATTGAATACGCGTTCTCAAGCCGTTTTGTTACAACTTCAGGAGTTTCCATATCCGTAACGATCTCCAACAGGCGCGCAGGCTCTTTCCAGACATTGGTATTGTACTTTTCATTGAGCACTGCCGCGAGGTTGAAGATATCCGTGCGCGCAACCCCGATACGCAGGAACGAATCCGAATCCTCCAATATCTTCCTGTCGATCAGGTCGAGATACGAAGGATTGGCTGCCGATTCCACTCCTATGACGCTGATGGTGGGAGTGTCGCATGCAAGTTTGTAGTGTAGGGGTGAGTGCAGGTGTATCTCAACATCCGCGCCGTGTTTGCTTGCCGA
>JAUWBW010000190.1 GCA_030609665.1 Methanosarcinaceae archaeon
TTAGTGAGAAGCGCTAAAGGCTAAAAACTATGTACTTGTTTGGGGAAGTTGTGTTTAAAGGCACTTACTTCCCCTATGTTTTTTTACATGTGTTATCAAACATTTAATCTTTTTTATATTATCTTTAATAATCAAAACGAAAGTATGGGAGGGTATAGACGTAGATGAGGAAAAAAGTTCCTAAATACGGATATGTACCATACCAAACTTTTTCATACTCACAGGCTCCTTAAGTACTGGGTATGGGGCTTTTACATAAAAACAAGGGCACGCACATTGGGAGCATGGATGCCCCGCAATTCATTGCGGGGTGGCGCAGACGGGGCTTTTTAAAGTTGGTTGGGCGTTAAACAAAGAGATTAGCGCCGAGAGGGGGATTCGAACTCCCGAGGGGCGGACGCCCCACAAGCTTTCCAGGCTTGCGCCCTACCGCTAGACTATCTCGGCACAATGATCATGTTTTTACGGTTTTCCAGCCTCGCGGATAAGTGCCTGCATCCATTATTACCCTTTCGGTTACAGCCGCAATCCCGGTACTGACATCAAGCGTCTCATCAATATCCATTGCTGCCTTGCAAAGTGCTACAGCTTCCCCTTTTTGCGAAAAGGTACAAGCAATATCGCCTTTTTTTATCCCTTTACTAAAACTCACGATCCCGGGAACTGCAAGCAATGCACCACTGCATATCGCATCAACAGCACTATCCCGAATAATGATCTTAGGAAGATGCTTCAATCCATTCTCCATAGGCAATATCAGCCTCCTCAGTTCAGATTCGTTGCCACCCTCCCTCCAGAAAACATACGCATCCATCAGATCATGCAGTGACACAGCCGTCTCTTCCGTAAACGGACCCGTCTTTGTTCGCCTCAACTCCTGCATGTGCGCACCGCAACCAAGCACCAAACCAATGTCATGGCACAACTTGCGCATGTACGTACCTGCCTCACAGCCAACCCGCATCAAAACCGAAGTGCCATTACCATTGATCTCCAGCACCTCATTATAATAGATCGTGCGGATCCTTGTAGCACGCCTCACCGCAGATTTCACAGGCGGCATTTGGTAAATAGGACCCGTAAACTCCTCACAAACACGACGAATATCATCCTCTGTGACTTTTTCGTGCAATTGCATCAAACAAATATATTCCTTACCGGATAAACGAAGCGCTGAAACAGCCTTCGTCGCCTTCCCAAGCATGATCGGCAAAAGTCCCGTAACCTTCGGATCAAGCGAACCTGAATGACCGGCCTTATCAACCTCAACAATTCTTTTAACCCATGCTGTAACTTCATGACTCGTAGGACCACGTGTCTTGTCAAGATTCACAACGCCCATCTCTATATACTCGCGCATAGGACGTTCACGGGGAACACAACCATAATCAGGATTGGTCGTAGCACTTGATCTGTGCACAAGTTCCCGCTCAATTTCAGAAGGTAACTTATACTTAGACTTTGTATCCAAAATTAAATCGTCGCTGTTATTCATAATAAAGAACCTGCATAATCTCAAGCAAACCCATCACGGGTCTCGATAGCGGTCATAATGATCTTCACAATCTCAAACTGGTCCCACTTACCGGAATCTATTACCAGATCGTAAACTGACATATCCTCAATATCGATCTCGTATATCTCCTTATACCGAACCGCTTCTGATGCCTCACGCCTAATGGTCTCATCCAGCATCACATCAAAAGATGCACCTTCACGTCCCGAGATCCTCTTGACACGCACATCGATCGGTGCCTTTATCCAGACCTTGAGCGCCTTTTCTGCCATATGCCCGGCAAGCCGCCCCTCAAGAATAATATCGTCCCTCGTATTTGCGATCTCCTTCTGGCGCTCATCAATTTTGACATCGATAGAAGCATCAGATTCTGCCAGTGCCCCAAACTCAGCAAGTGTCATCCCATGTTCCTTTGCAAGCCCCCGAAACACATCACCGGCATTGACAAGGTCAACACCATAATGTTCTGCAAGCAATTTCGATACAGTAGTCGTACCACTACCGGGAAGTCCACTCATTGATAATAACATTTACACGCCACCAATATCCAGTGCTTTTCTTATCAGCTGGCTCACAGCAAGAGATGTGATGAAATACCAAAATATCCAGTACTGGATCGGACCCAATACCGGACCTGTAAGCAATTGTTCACCCCAAAACGGAAAAACAAGTGATGCACCGCTATGACCGGCAATATAAGAATATGCCCACATAAACAGGGGCAGTGATATGATACTAATGTATGCCATTGGTTTGAACTGCTGTTTTGACATCTCCATCTGGTCACCCATCATCTTAGAACGCTGTTCTTCCAATTTTTTCAAAAGAGCAGTATTCTTGGACAGTTGTGCCTCACGGAACTCTTTCTGGAAAGCTTTCATCGTCTCCTGAGTACGTCGCATCAATTCCCAATCAATGGTATATTTCTGGATCAGGGATGCATACAAAGCAGTGATCGCTGCCATAATGAACAGCATTATATGGAAATTTTCGACACCAACAAGAACACTAAGGGGATCCATAAATATCCCGACAGCACGACCTACAGAATCCCTGAAATCCTCTCCCAGTATGACAATGCCAAACATAAGCGATATACCAAAAGCCATCGCAGCCTGTTCGATCGTCTTTTTATAATTAGATGATGTCATGATCTTCACCAATTGTGTTATCCAATACTTGTAAATTTTTAAACTTTTAAAATTATTCAAGTGCTTTGCATATATCTGCGAAAATATCATCAATGTCGCCGCTACCGTCAATGTTCACCATGATACCTGTATTCGCATAATAATCGATAAGTGGCTGAGTCTGCTCGCTGTAAACTTCAAGCCTCTGCATAATGGCTTCTTCCTTATCATCATCACGCTGGTATAACTTGCCACCACAAACATCACATATACCATTCTGTTTTGGCGGATTAAAATCTATGTGATAACTGACGCCACATGTACACATGCGCCTGCCACTGAGCCTGCTTAACAATTCATCATTTGTAAAATCAATATTAAGCACCACATCAAGCGGTTTTCCAATATCTTCAAGAATTCCGGTTAATGCATCTGCCTGTGGAATTGTCCTTGGATAACCATCCAGCAGGTACCCTGACACACAGTCAGGCTCTGCCAGACGATTTTTAATGATCCCTATCAGTACCTCATCCGGAACAAGTTTTCCCTTGTCCATATACCCTTTAGCTTCAAGACCAAGCTCAGTACCATCACGAACATTTGCCCGCAATATATCACCGGTGGATATATGCGGAATGTTGTAATGTTCAGACAACTTCTTTGCCTGGGTGCCTTTTCCGGCACCGGGCGGTCCAAATAATACAATATTCATAACAAACCCTTACCCTTTTGATCAATTACCAAAGAACGAACGCATCATTGGATGCATTTCCATCATCTGTTCAGATGCAATATCCTCATACAGGCGGTACACAATACTCACCGTAAGCAATAATCCGGTACCACCGGCTCCACCAATTGTACCAAGAAGACTTGCCACAAGTGTTAAAGCTCCAATGAAAGCACCACCGATTATAGTAACTTTCGGAATGTATCTTATCATTACTTTCTCTATACTTCCAATGTTTCGCCTGAATCCCGGGATCTGCATCCCTGAATTGAATATCTTCTGTGCAGTCGGTTTAGCACCCATTCCGGTAGTTTCGATCCAGAACAGTGCAAAGATAATACCACCAACAATTAGCATGAATGCATCAGCAAAAACGTGCAACCCGATCTGCCATGTCGCCGGAAC
>JAUWBW010000007.1 GCA_030609665.1 Methanosarcinaceae archaeon
CGGGTGCGCTATGAACTTTCATATCGTCCAGTTTATCATCAGCGCCTTCTGCATCATCCTGCATATCGATGATATAATCCTTATTGGTAGCAGATGTCAGGACTGATGCGGATTTTAAATAAAATGCCGTCAGCAACACACTAAAAACAAATATCACTGCACCAATCCCGAAAGCGGTTATTGCATTCATGGGTTAGTTGTGAAAAAAAAGAAAAGTGAAAAAAGAAGTGTCCGTATGGACACTTTACTGTGGTTTTTCGTATAATTTGGTCTTTCTCACAATATTGCCTTTCTTTGAGTGAGCCTGCCTGAAGACAGTATCATTGGATTTCTCGATCTCTCTTGCATCAATTGCGAGTTGCGCAGATGCGCGCATCATCTCATGAGCAGTTGCAGTTGTGAGTGTTACCTGCTCGATCTCTTTCATCATGAAGCATGCAGGGAAGTTGATCTGTGCAACCTTGTCAGCCATGTGCAATGCAGCAAGTGCTTTTGCTTTTGCGTATGGGTTTGCGAATCCTGCACTCTCGATACATTTCTCAGGTTTTGCGAGAATGTGTGGAAGTTCAAGGTCCTTGCCGGATTTACCTGAATCCACCTGTGCAGCAACATCGTCAAATGCTTCCTGCATGAGTCTTACAACACCACATGTTGAAAGTACCTTCATTGCATCAGAATTGAATGAAGCCATCTCGACAGGGTCGAGGAACTCGGTCTTTGCACCGATCAGTGGATCAACTGTCATGATGATGTAACCAAAGCCTGCGTCTTCGAGTGCCTTGCGGTCATCCTTCTTTGTCGGTCCGTCAGAGATTACGATGCATGGTACATCTTTATATATCTCTCGTGCAGCGGTTGGTCCCGGTGCACTTGAGTTTGGACTGATCATGACATAAAAGTCAGCATCCCATTTCTTGAGGTATTCTGTTTCTGCAGCTTCATCCTTGCCCATCTTTGGACCGGTTCCGAAAACACGTATCTCGATGCCTTCTCTTGCTGCAATCTCATCCTGAATCAAGTCAATAACCTGACTCATCCCTAAATTTCCCAATTTAACAAATCCTATTTTAGCCATTTTGAATCACACCATTGAGATTACCAGAGTTGCTTATATTATTTTTGGAATTGTTCCGTCATAGATAAATTATGAGATGTGGGGTTTTTAGGGGGAAAACGGGCATCCTGTCCGAAAGGGTTAAAAATGATGTGATTAATTTCACATCAATCCTAATACAGTAAATGCTATTTCATTATTAGGAGTACCAAAAATTAGGTTTGATCGCGTGAACTGTACCAGTAACTATTCTAGATCCGGATTTGCAAAGGTAATTGTTTTCGATATGGACAGTACCCTTATAGATGCTGAGACCATTGATGAACTTGCAGGAGCTGCCGATGTTGCAAAAAAGGTTGCTGACATCACAGACCGTGCCATGAATGGTAAATTAGACTATGGTCAGGCACTTTCAGAAAGAGTGGATCTTCTTAAAGGTCTGCCTCTTAAGGAGGCACAAGAAGCCGTAGATAAAATGTCGCTAATGCCTGGTGCAAAAGAACTGGTCAAATATGTGAAAGATGCCGGATACAAGATTGCAATGGTCTCTGGCGGATTTACGTTATCTACCGACCGTATTGGTAAACTCCTTGATATGGATTATGTGTTTTCAAATGAACTTATTGTCAATGACGGACATTTAACAGGTGAGGTCACAGGCCCTCTTACAAGACAAAACTCGAAAGGGCATGTTTTTGAGGAGATTGCCCGCCAAAATGGGGTCAAACCTGAAGAATGTGTCGTTATCGGCGATGGTGCCAATGATATATGTATTTTCGAAAAAGCGGGATACTCAATTGCATTCAATTCAAAAGATATCCTGCGCGAATATGCAGATGTTGTTATCACACAAAAAGACCTTAAGGCGGTGATTCCGGTAATCCAGGCACTGGATTGAGGAATGATCATCGAAGTATCGTGCACTAGAAATGCATGGAATACCAGCTCTTTTGCTGGAACAGGAGGACAAATAGAAAATGTTGAAAGAACTAAATGACAAAAAGACAACCCTGAGAGAACAGTCCGAAGAGAGTAAGAACAAACGTAATGACCTTAATGCACAGGCAAGTATCCTTGCATCAAAACGTAATGAACTTAACAAGCGTACAAAGGATCTCATAAACGAAGCGCAGGAATTCAAAAAACTCAGAGACGAAAATAACGAGAATGTCAAAGAGCAAAAAGCACAGCGCGACGAGATCAATGCTAAAGCTAACGCAGTTTTTGCTAAGGCAGACGCTCTCCGAAAAGATAATAATCTCGGTGGACCATCCATAAAGGATATTCGCAAAGACATTGACCGTCTGGAATTTGCACAGCAGACAGAAGTGATGACCACAAGCAAGGAACGTGAACTGGTCAGCAAGATCACTGAACTTCAGAAACTGTACAATTCCAAAAAAGCCGAGATCGATGATAATACTGAACTTAAAACACTTCTTGATGAAGCACAGGCTATTCGGGACGAGGCTTCTACTTTCCACACAACCCTGTCCGAATATGCACAAAAAGCACAGGAAAGTCACGACCGGATGATTGCTACCTTTAAGGAAGCAGATACAGTGCGTGCAGAATCAGATATTGCTCACAAGGAATTTGTAAAAGTGCAGGAAAAGGCTGATGAACGTCACAAGAAATTCATAGCTGCACAAAAAGAGATACGTGACATCGATAAAGAGGTCCGTAAACTCAGAAAGAGCGAGACCGATTCCAGAAAGGGTAGTGTGCGAGAAAGTGCTAAGAAGGATGCTGAAGATATCTTCGATAAATTCAAATCCGGTGAAAAACTGACTATGGAAAAACTTATGACACTCCAAAGATCAGGACTTCTCTAAACCACTTTAAGTGGATTGCATAAAAACTGAACCAATGGTTCAGCAACTCTGGGTGGTTTCGATACCACCCAAATTATTACATTTTTTGAATTTTATTGAACCGGTGATTGTTAGATTTCCATCTTACATATCAATATGCAATGCCCGAAACTCTGTGTCTCTCATCAGACATGAGTCTGCATTATAAACAGGGTCCTTGCGAATCTTTTTCCACACACTCTTGAGTGTGTCCGTGTGTATGTTCCCATAAGGGATTGGTATACACGCACAAGGCAAAATATCACCCTGCGGAGTTATATGCAGCCATTTCCTGCCTGCAAAACAACCAGTGGTCTTCATGACGTGCGGGATCGAAAATACACGCGGTCCATCCATAGCGTCGGCACGTTTCACAAAATCATCCAGTTTGCGATGGTCATCGGGAGAGAGAATCTCAGTTTCGTGGTCGATCCACCTGCCTGTCGGGACGATCTCATAAAATGAAAGTTCATGAACACCCATTTCACGTGCCAATGTGTAAAAATCATCTAACTCATCGATGTTACGTGGGGATATTACCACATAGATGTCAACAAGCAATCCCGCATCAACTGAATTCCTGACCGCGCTGATCGCATCCTTGTACACACCATTGCGACCCCGCATAAAATCATGCCCTTCCTCGTTAGCACTGTCAAAACTCACACTCACCATATAAAGTCCCGCTTCTTTTAAACTCCGTGCACGCTCTGGTGTGAGTCCGACACCTGATGTGAACATCGCTGGTATCGCACGATTTGTATCGACATAACGTATCAAGTCTTCCAGGCCCTCATAGACAAGCGGCTCCCCACCATCGAATATGATCAGGGTTGTGCCCATTTTAAGTGACTGGTCGATAACATCCTCCACTAATTCAGGAGATAGCCTGTCCTTGTTCTTTGTATCCGGCAGAGCACAATGGATACAATTATTGGGGCATTCTTCAGTAATGGATATCGTCACCTGTTCCGGTACCATGTTGCCACGCAGACCTTTTATCTGGTTTGCTACCGATCGGCTGAATGGAGTGCTCGGGATCGGTGGCATCCATGTTGAGAATATCAGCCTGTCGTCTTCCACTTTCGCAGGTTTCTCGCCGTCAAAAATGTCAAGCATTCCCGATACCATTGGCTTCATGAGAGACGATGCTATACCCGATGTCTTAATTCGGACGCGTCCGTCCTTGATTATGGCATAGACCTTAAAAACAGGGTTCTTGTAAAGATAATATTTCATTTTAACACTTACTACTATAATATGATTCTACTATAATATATGATACATATGACTATAACTTAATCAATGAACAGTATATCAGAACTGCAACTGAATATCACCTGTTCCGAAGCAGTGCACGATAAGACAATAATGATGCCGGATTCTTCTTTAACATGAACAGTCCTACCTGAATTGCCTGATTGAACGAACTGCCATGTAAAAATGACAGGTCCTGTCCTTTGAATGTTTTCATCATGTTATCGATCTCATGATCGTCCATTTTTCGAAGTGTTTCAAGCGCAATATGACCAAGATAATATTCTGTCCTGAATTCACTGTTCCACTGTTTTTTGTACTGCGAAAGTACTTTTGCAGACACATCTCCTTTTGCTATCGCATCGGCAGCCACGTCCCCACATATCTGTCCGGCTCGCATACCATACCCGATACCTGATTGTCCTGCTGCACCGCCTGTGACCATGATACCGTCAGCGACGACTTGGTTTGGAATTGTTGCGATGGGATCTCCTCCAACATGCTTTTTTAGTATCTTTATATCATCAAGCCCTTTCATACGCTTAAACCTTTCAAGCCAGTTGTCAAAGAACGATGATACGTCCGTGCCATTTCTCCTGACATATACGCCAAGCGTTGCATAATCTCCTCCGCCCGGAGAATATGTCGATTTCCACCCGGGTGCGATGCTGCCAAGATAGTACTCGAACATGTCCGCATTCCCAACACCATCCGCTTCGATCTCGGCTTCCACTGCCCATGCTATGTCATTGGGATACCGGACAGTTTTCAAACCAAGCAATCCCGCAGTCTTTGAATTTATCCCGTCAGAGACTATCACGATCTTTGATCTGATCATTCCATCCGATGTGCTCACAGAGAACGTGTCGCCGGTTTTGAGCACATTATACGATTCAACACCTGTGCGGATGTCTACGCCTGCTTTTTTGATCTTTTTTGCATAGTGTTCGTCAAATTTTGTGCGGTCAAGGAAATACCCAGGAGTCTCAAGCACAATCTCATCGCCGCCTGGTGCTACGATATGCATGCCTTTGAGATTGTGTATCACATATTTTTGATCAACCTTTTCACCTGCTTTGTCAAACATTCCCTTAAAGAATGTATTGGCAGGGTGTGGTGGGTGACCTAACTCTTTTTTGCTATCGATTAAAATAACATTTGCGCCTTTCTGAGACGCATTCCTCGCAGCCATGATACCGGCCGGAGAGGCACCTATTACAATAATATCCGTATCCATCAATATATCCCCCTGTTACCATAAAATTGAAACATAACTTGTAAAGATTGTAGACAGTACTACGTCAACAATGAGTGAAACAAATAACACACTACGATATCTGGAACCCTGCAAAAAAAGCCTGCCTCCACGCTCAGGCAATGGGTTTTTGATAAAATCAAATGATTGTGTGAGCATCCATGTGCCTGCGAATATTGCACCTGCAAAGAAGATTGGACCAAGATGTGCCGTCCACCCGATGACAATTGATGCTACGAATCCTGCAACCCAGCAAAGTGTCACAAATTTTGAAGTTGCCGGAACGCCGAATGTGACCGGAAATGTTGGTGCACCTTTAGCACGGTCGCCTTCCACATCTCTTGCAACACCTGACAATGTGAATCCCCAGTCTGTGACACATATCATCATACCCAAGAAAATTGCAGGAATAGGCAATATTAAAGAATCAACACTTTCTTTTAAGATTCCAGCCGGGTCAAAAGCTAACCATATTCCAATTGGGACAAGACCATACGCAATTCCCACGGGTAAAAAACTCAAGAACGTCATTCTCTTTGCCACTATTGAATATATGCTGATAGTAGTGACTGCGATCAATAGTATCACAAAGGATTCAGGATTAAGATAAAGAGCTGTCACCGAAGCAATGATCGCTAGAAAAAGTGAATAAAAAAGTGCTTGTTTTTTTGATATATTTGATGAGGGAAGCGGACGATTTGGTAGGTTTATCTCGTCGATGTCGATGTCGCAGCAGTCATTGAACACATACGAACTCGTGATCGCTGCATAACCACCTATCACTGCAATTATGAACGGTATAAGCGGCGGGAACGCCCCCACTAAAAGATATGATGCTAACAGCGCACTTGCTGCCGGAAGTGCCAGATCCATATCTGCGATCTCTGGTCGCAGCATTTCAATATATGGGTTTTTAGGCTTTGATTCTATTGTTGATACCAAATATATCACCTTATATGACTAAATCCTAATTTCCATATTATATATTAGCCTTGTTATAAGTAACAAGTGCAAAATACATTTCAAGTAACTATAAATATCAACACGCCAGAATTACTTTTGTTTTAGTATATATTTTATAAATATATAGTGCGAGTTAATCCGAGCATAGCGAGGATTTTCTCGATATATTGTAAAGGATGTAGAGGACTGGTATCCTCTGCTATCGAAAAGTGGAGACAGTTCTTATGAAAGTGGTTACAGTCACATTCAGTGATGAACAGTATAATATCCTTAAAAAAATGCGTATTGCCGGAGATACGGATGAGGATAAATTGAAAAGCATTTTTTTAGAATATGCTTCAATGCGCCGCGATGTACAGATAGAATATGAGTTCTATAAACGAAAACTTGTCTGGGACAAGGTCATGCGTATACTTGAAATGGTATGGGAAGCGTATGAAGACGGGGAGGATATTGAGGATGTGGTCGCACGTTGGTCAATTGAGAAGATCGAAGCGATCGAGCATATATTGAGAGAATATATGATCGTCACCCCTCCTGACAAGAACTGGACATATTTTCCAACACACAAGTTCAGACTTCGCTGGAAACGACTGTTCAATCAGTTGATACATGAGTACCCGGAGATGTATGAGTATAGTGCAGCGTGCGCCGCCACTATCTATCTTGTGGATGAGTTCTCAATGGAATCACTGAGCGATGAAGAACTTCGGGATGATACAATTTTATTATGTGAAGGTTGGTTCTTTGCAATGGCTGAGTGTGCAGTTACTGCAAGGAAATTTATGAAAACAAAGCGGTTGTATGGGTGAGATCGTCACTTACCTGCGACCAAATCCGTTATTTACCACCATCAATTACATTTGTAATAATGGCAAGTTTGTCAAACAATGGATGTTCCAATCCATCTTTGTGTATAAAAGTGAACTCTGCTTTCTCGACGGTAAATTGTTTAGTTATGATAGTAAATTATTGGTCGTGAGAAATGCTGAAGATGGGTAGTGCTAATAGGCAAAATGGCGTAAAAAGTAGCCATGTGTATCTGGTCTTGTGCTATGGAACCATCACGAAAGGGAAGTTAACTGTGGGAAAGATGGGTTAATGTTTCTTTAAAACACAACGTCCCAATGGGTTTTACTTTTAAATTTTTATTGTTATGACCGATATTTGAACGCAGAATACTTACCATCATCATGTGGGAATAATCCCCATATGAAAATCCCCCGTTATCTTTGATGTGGGAATAAGACGATTTATATGAACTGTCACCCATGCTAAATACTGCATTTGTAAATGCAGCAAATGATGAAGTTCTTCCGTCAAGCTTAAGCGTGCCACTTTTGTTGATGCCTGCTGTTTCATTATTCGAATCTATCTGGATTTTTCGAACAATTCCAATCCTTTTTTGAGCACACATGATTCATCACTGGAATATATTGTTTTAATATTCAATTTGCTGTCGACACTGCCGATTGCATTGAAATTCGCGGCTTTTTTTATTTTCATTTCACACTGTTTAAGATACGCACATTGACCTATCCGGTTGAATATCACACATTTTGTACAATATTTATCCCGATTTTGTGTGGAGTAACCTAACTCTTCAATGGCACACATATTATTATCCAACTCCCCCATTTCTTTAATTTCGTTGCGTGAAGAACACACCTTTATCTTGTAGTTAAAGGCAAACCTACACGTATAGTTTTAATATTGGAATGTGTAGTCAGATCCAATAATATTGGAATCACTACATCAATTCCCCCACATTAATTAAATCGGATTACATCACATATAAACCTTATTCTTTGTTGGGGCTGTCAAATACTTTGGTGTTGGCACACATTAAAGTTGATTGCCACTAAACAAAGTTGCAATATCTGCGTTCATTTGCGTGCATCTGCGGCTCATTTTGATTAACCGCCGATAAACGCAGATGCACGCAGATATGGTTGTATTGTCTTGCAACACCAAACTTTTAGACAGCCCCTCTTTGTTCTAACCTAAAATACTGTGGTTACCAACTCCTACCCAAATCCATTGGTATTTCTCGTTTCAACAACTACCTAAGTCAGATACGCAACTGAAGCAAGATTCTCTATTATTCCATTTTGTAATCTTGTCATAGCAACTGCCAATAAAGCAATACAGCACTGCGTTACATGAAGATCGATATTTTGTAGATGTCTGTACTGTGGGATCATGATAAATCGACTTTTGTGAAGAACTTGGTTATTCCTCTCCAATAAAACATATTTAACAGACGCCCAACCTCAAATATCAATTCTGGAATTTGAATAATACACCACTTCTCCAGATTGGATCTTCCTGCTGACCCAATCCTTGATGTACAACTTTAAGATGCCCCTGCTAAATGGTATCAAAAACAGGAACCCTGTAATATCTGTCAATATCCCAGGCGTCATGAGCAGGATGCCGCCGATCAAGACCAGTACCCCGTCAAACATTGCATCCCCTGGCATCTGCATGGATGACATTTCAATCTGGATGCGGCGCAGTACTTCAAGTCCCTGATGTTTTGCAAGAGCGGCACCTACTATACCTGTTATTATCACAATACCAAGTGTTGGCATTGCACCAATGCGGGTACCAAGTTCAATGAGAATATACAATTCTACAAATGGAACCACTACAAATAAGAACAAGAGTTTTGCGAACATGGCTATTCCTTCTATGGTGATATTGTTGTGGCGATATGTAATTATTTTCAAGACACGGACGGATGGATCACTTCAACATCTGTTCCAAAAACGAACTTCAAGTCAGAATTCAAATCCGCAATTGATCCTTCAATTTTTTCTCTTAAAGCGGCTTGATCCGTTCGTTCAGTCTCCAGATCATTTTTGGTCGAATCGATCCTGCTACGGCAAGCAGACATCTCTTTTTCAAACCTGGTCTTTTCCTCATACACTGTAAGCCTATTCAACTCACTTTTTACCTCTTCCAACTCTGATGAACATGATCCTCTTTTTTCGCTCAGTGATGACAAAATATCAGAATCCCCCAATTTGTCAAGCTGTTTAATGGTATTATTCATTTTTTGCTGTTTGAGGCCAAGAGTGCCATCTTCGATACGCCCCCTTATCTCATCAAGGAAACCGTTGATACCAGTTCCAAGGATTGATACGGGGTCGTCCCTTATTGCCAATAGGATCTCCTTACTCTTTGGCGACATTTTGTGCCTGCCGCTTGCATCCTGTTTTTCCATTCGTGAAAGAGCTTTTGATAATGGTGCGAACATTGACTTTACATTGGAATCGATATCCGACAAACTGCCTTCAAGTGTCTTGACCTGTTTTTCCAACTCATGCGCCTTTGTAAACTCCTCACTTTTCACAACACCTTCCAACTTAGACTCAAGACTCTGCAGTTCATTTTCCAATGAATCGTATTTCTTCTCAAGATCAGGGATCAGGTCCTCATTTCCAATTATCTGCTGCTGGTATTGACTGATAGTTTCAACACTTTCTTTCAATCTGTCATATGCATCCAACTTATCCTGTACCTCATTGATGGGAGCCATGAGTTCATCAAGCAAAGTTTCCAAATGACTAAGACCATCCATGACGCCCCTGTACTCTTCGGGAAAAAGCGCTTTTGCGTATTGCTGACTACGCATGGTATTTTCAATGAGCGTTTTTAAACCGGACTTGGTACTTGTATAAAATTCAGTTGCAGCAGATATGGTAGCATCCTGTGGAATAATTGTTCTGTCAATTATTATACTAATGTTCTTTACAACATTGTCTTTGTTCGAAATGCCGGCCTTAGCTATTTGTTTATATGCATCGTCAACAGTGTTGACATCATTCAGATGTTCCTTGCTTACACCAAGGTCACCAAGGGCAACACCAATCTCCTCATATTTCTGTCGAATATGATGATGCAGCCTGCTAAATGTCTTTTCCGACCTGACTTCCATCCATTCAGGGAGTTCGCAGAGTTCCAGTGAAATTAAAGTCGGTGCGACATCCTTTTTTCCAAATAACCTTTTGATGAGTTTCAAATTTGATCAGAACAAAGATGTGCTAATATTTAAAAAGGGTTTGGAACAGTGCCTTATCACATAAGTGTGACCCAACATCTATATATACGATTTTTCTAATGTTTACAATTGTTGATAATTCACTAATATGTGAATGCAACTATTGTAATAGGATGTGAAATACACTAACTAATGCATAAGATTATTAGCTAGAAGTTCATTTTGATAGAACCTCAAACCCATTCCGTCTTTTTTAATATTGTTTATTCAAAACAACCTTTGTTTTCAAACATATTGATTATTTTAGCGGTATTGTGTTCTATTAGTATCATCCCTACATGCGTACCATGGCGATAAAAATCGAGGCATATTATGAAAATCTATACCAAAAAGCAAAAGAAAATCGCAGAAAAAATCAGTTCGGATGCAGTACTCTCAAATTGGGAGAATTGGAAATGGCAGATAAAACACTCGATACGTGACATCTCGACGTTTGAGAGTCTGCTTGGTATTGAATTTAATTCTGATGAAAGAAAAAAACTTGAAGAAACTCTTGCAAAATTTCCACTTTCCATAACCCCTTATTATTTGTCACTCATCGACTCCAGCGACTACATGAATGATCCGATCTTTAAACAATCTTTTCCTTCACCATCAGAACTAATGATTAGTAAATACGATATGAAGGACCCTTTATCAGAAGACAAAGATAGTCCTGCACCGGGAATCACTCACCGCTATCCTGATAGGGTGTTATTCCACATTAGTAATGTCTGTTCAATGTACTGTAGACACTGTACCAGAAAAAGAAAAGTGGGCGATGTTGATTCCATCCCTAAAAAAGAGGAAGTAATCAAAGGAATCGAATATATCAAAAGCAATCCGGTTGTGCGTGATGTCTTGTTGTCTGGCGGAGATCCGCTCATGTTGTCTGATGAATATCTTGATTGGATCCTTACCGAATTGGAAGATATCCCGCACGTAGAGGTAATACGTATCGGTACAAGAATGCCTGTTGTGTTGCCATACCGTATAACAGATGAATTGGTGGAAGTATTGAAAAAACATCATCCTTTGTGGATCAATACACACTTCAACCACCCAAGAGAAATAACCGCTTCTTCAAAAAATGCTTTAAGGAAACTTGCTGATGCCGGAATTCCGTTGGGCAATCAAACTGTCCTGCTGGCAGGTGTGAATGATTGTCACAGGATCATGAAAAAACTCATACATAAACTTGTTCAAAACAGAGTAAGACCATATTATCTATATCAATGTGATCTCTCAGAAGGATTGACACATTTCAGAACTCCGATAGGCAAAGGTATTGAGATCATGGAAAACCTGATCGGGCATACAAGTGGTTTTGCAATTCCGACCTATGTGATCGATGCGCCGGGTGGTGGAGGCAAAATTCCTGTGATGCCGAATTATCTGGTCTCATGGTCAACTAACAAAGTTATCCTGAGAAATTATGAAGGTGTGATCACAACCTACAAGGAACCGGATTCGTATGAACCGATCTTTTGTGACCGAAATTGTGATGACTGCCATCTGCAGTTAAAACTTGATGAGGCAGAAGAGTATAAATCTGTAGGTATTGCGAAATTACTTTCTGATTTTGATAAAACAAGAAGCCTTGTTCCTGAAAATACAGAAAGGTTGGAGAGACGGAATGAATGATATTGTAACAACAATTGGCAGTTCTGTATTACAACATGGGAACTACAATAACCGCATATATCTAATGAAACTTTCAAGATCAGATTTTCCTTCGATCATAGGGGAATTGGATACGTTGGGCACAGATGAAGGATATTGCAAGGTGATTGCTAAGGTCCCGGCATATGCCAAAGACGATTTTCTCAATGACGGCTACATTTGTGAAGCATCTATCCCAAGGTTTTACAGAAACTCGGAAGAGGCTCATTTCATGGTCAAATATTACTGCGGATCAAGACGTTTTGACAATGAAACAGGATTAAATAAAAAAGTTTTGGAAACCGCCGAATCAAAATCCGGCAATGATATGGCTGTAGAACTTCCGCATGGGTTTGAATGTACGATATGTGAAAAATCTGATGCCTGTGAAATTGCGAATGTCTACAAAAAAGTCTTTGAGACATATCCATTTCCAATACATGACCCACGCTACATTGAGAAGACAATGGATGAAAACCTGATATATTTTTGCATCTGGAATGGCACAAATATTGTTGCACTCGCATCTTCAGAAATGGACATTGAATCACAAAATGTTGAAATGACCGACTTTGCTACATTACCGGAATACCAAGGGAATTCATTTTCATTATATCTTTTGCAGAAAATGGAACATGAAATGCAAAAGAAGAATATGAAAACTGCATATACGATTGCTAGAGCCGCTTCCTATGGAATGAACATTGCATTTACAAAGTCCGGATATGAGTATGGCGGCACACTGATAAACAATACAAACATCTCTGGAAATTTTGAAAGCATGAATGTTTGGTACAAGCATCTCTAATTATTCATGGCGATTATCAACTCAGATCAAATCCATAAGAAAGGATTTCTACCGATGATATCTACCGATGACATCTACCGAAGTCATCTACCGAAAAATACATCTTGTCATCTCAGAAATCCCACCAATTTCCTTGCACACCCATTACTTCCTCAACTCTCTCTTTGACCGCCTCTGACACATCACTATCCTTTGGAATCAGCACATCCCTCTCTTCGTCAAAAGCCTTGATGATCTCATACACCGACTCAGCCAGCGCCTCCAGGTTGTACCCGCCTTCCAGTACAAGCGCCACGCGCCCGCATGTGGATTCTGCAATTCCTTTCACAATGGATGCCAGTTTACCAAAACCTGCAGAGGTCAATTCCATGCCGGCCAGTGGATCGTTTACGTGTCCATCCTGTCCGGCAGATACCAAAATTATGTCGGGCTTGAACTGGAACGCAACAGGAACCAACAATTTTTTGAACACATACACGTAATCGGAATCGTTCGCTCCTGCAGGCAGGGGGACATTGATGTTGTACCCGACACCGTCTCCTTCCCCTACCTCATCAAGCCATCCGGTTCCCGGGTAATGTGGATACTGGTGGGTGGAGAAATATAACATCGAGGGGTCGGAATAGAACGCGTTTTGTGTACCATTGCCGTGATGCACATCCCAGTCAACAATAAGAACACGCGGCATTCCATGTGATTGTGCATACTGTGCCGCAATAGCAATGTTGTTAAACAGGCAGAATCCCATCGCACGATTGGGTTCAGCATGATGCCCGGGCGGGTGCACGAGTGCAAACGCCGTGCCGCCATCCTTGATTTCCCTGACTGCCTGTACTGCGCCGCCCACTGCCAGAAGTGCTGCATTGAAGGAATCCTTGCAGACAATTGTATCAGGGTCAAGCGGCATCTCGGCGCGGCAGTGTGCTTCGACTTTGTTGATGTAATCGGGAACGTGGATGGTTTCTACCAGCTGGATCGTGGCAGGTTCAGGAGTGATGATTGGATGTTCGTCAAAATACCCGCGCGCATCAAGGTAATCCATGATAGCGGTAACCCGTGCTGCGGTTTCGGGATGGGCGCCGGTATTATGTTTTAGATAATCCGGATGATAGATGATGGATGTCATGGTTCATTATCTGTGGGTCTGGGGATTTAAAGCCTTCCGGTTAGTCGGCGTAAATTTATGGCACAAATTTCTATTTGTATATTCCAATTAAAACAAATGTGGTGACCGCCGCAGGCGGCGCATTCCCAGACCACTGACGCAAACGATATGAGCATTTTCGCGGCAAATCAGATTTGTGAAAATATGCACAATGAATTAATCCGACCGATATGGATATTTTTTCATGATGTGTGGGATGTGCCGCCTGCGGCGGATTGACTCGGTATCAAAATTATCTAAACAAGTACGAAAAATGAAAAAATAAAGTGGACCGATCGGGAATTGAACCCGAGGCCTCTACCAATTAGGTTGGACAGCCTGTGTAGTCTATCCAATTGCCAAGGTAGCGATCTTCCCCTGATCTACCGGCCCATTATTTTTGAACATATTTGGCACTATCTCAAATAAAGGTATCGTTGTGTTTATGATTTTCGAAGTATCTCAATTACCAATCATCGTGAAAATATTAATGGGACACAAAAGACATATTAAAGAAAATCATATGACAAATTGTCCATGAATTCAAATTTATTATCACAAAACGGACATATTAAAAGATATATGGGGTACATTTTTAACTTAAATTCGACACTTACTTTTTATGGGAAATTATACTTTGAAATGTTTACAATGCGGGAGTGAGTATCAGGGTGACTACAGGTTAAAATGTGACCATGATGATTCATTACTTCGTGCAAATTATCATGCAAAGCAGCTTACCCTGAAAAAAACACAGGGCATGGGCAAGTTCTATGATTGGTTGCCAATACATGAGCAACTGGATACGGATGCGGCTCCAATCACTTATAAGAGCGAAGAACTTGCACGTGAATTCGGGCTTACCAATCTTTACATAGGTTTTAGCGGCTACTGGCCTGAGCGCGGCGCATTGATCAAGACATGCAGCTTCAAGGAACTTGAAGCCCATCCCACGATGCAGCGATTAAAAGAGGCAGGCGGCAAAGCGGTCGTGTTAGCATCAGTAGGAAATACTGCACGATCGTTTGCGCATGTATCTGCAATGACAGGGATCGATGTGTACATAGTTGTACCACGCAGTGGACTATCGCGTATGTGGCTGCCTGAAGAACCTACGGATTCCATTCATTTGATCAGGATGGCAGAAGGCAATGATTACACCGATGCCATCAACCTTGCAGACAGGATTGCACAATTGCCAGGCATCATGCCGGAAGGGGGTGCAAGAAATGTTGCCAGACGTGAGGGCATGGGCACTGTCATGCTTGACGCAGCAGTAACGATCAAACATATCCCTGATCATTATTTCCAAGCAGTTGGCAGCGGCACAGGCGCAATTGCGGTATGGGAAGCTGCGATTCGATTGCGTGGAGACGGACGATTTGGAAACCGGCTCCCAAAACTCCAGCTTGCACAGAACCTGCCATTTGTACCTATGCTCAATGCATGGAATGCAGGACGACGGGACATTGTTCCAAAAATCGATATGCTTAACCCAAAGAAGCATATTGATGAGATGTATGCTGACGTTCTCTCAAACAGGGCTCCACCTTATTCGGTCACCGGAGGACTGTTCGATGCCTTGACCGATACCAACGGTTTGATGTATGGCATCACGAATGACGAGGCAAAGGAAGCAAAAACACTGTTCGAGACACTTGAGGGAATTGACATCCTTTCACCTTCAGCAGTTGCAGTTGCATCACTTATCAAGTCAGTGGATGCAGGAAATGTCGTAAAGGATGATGTAATACTCCTAAACATTGCAGGTGGCGGCACAGAGCGACTTAAGGAAGATTATAGCCTTACAAAGATCCATCCAATAGCCAATGCAAAGAATCCTGATGTACCGCTTGAGGACCTGATCCAGCCGGATAAATATCTTGGAGCAGGCGCAGGGTTATTGGAGTTTGATGACGGCGAATGTGAACGGTAAGTAGATATGGGATCACCTGAAGAATCTGTAATCGAAATACTGCAACAGAATGAAATTGACATGGTAGCAACGCTGCCGTGTGACCGTATCAAGAACCTTCTACCGCTGATCACCAATAACTTTTTTGAGATTCCGCTTACAAGAGAGGAAAATGGCATCGGAATCTGTGCCGGCGCATACATGGCCGGTGGAAAACCTGCGATGGTGATCCAGAGTACCGGTCTTGGAAACATGATAAATGCGCTGGAATCCCTGAATATCACCTGCAACATCCCACTACCAATACTTGCAAGCTGGCGTGGTGTTTACAAGGAAGGGATCGAGGCACAAAAGCCACTTGGTGAGCATCTTCCCGGAATACTTGACGGCGCAGGTATCGTATATACCATTATTGACGATCCCGACAAACTGTATCAGTTGGATTATGGCATTTTGGATGCATACGAGAATATGCGCCCTCACGTGATTCTATTTTCCCCGAAAGTGTGGGAAGGCTCGACCTGTACAACATGGAGTGAAAAGGAACTTGTTGTGCCGGAGGAACGTTCACTTGACATTACGTTTAAGAGCACGATCCAAAAGCCACAGATGATACGCTTCGATGCGATCGCCGCGATAACACCATTGCTTGATGATGAGATCGTGGTGGCAAATATCGGAGTGCCGTGCAAGGAATTGTATGCCCTGCGCGACCGTGATCTTAATTATTATATGTTTGGTTCTATGGGACTTGTGTCATCCATCGGGCTCGGACTTGCACTCAAGTCGGAGCGCAAAGTGGTTGTGCTTGACGGTGATGGCAGTCTTTTGATGAACCCGAACGCACTTGTTGAAATTGCACGCATGGATCCATCGAACCTTACGATCGTGGCTCTGGATAACGGAGCCTATGGTTCGACAGGTTCGCAGGAAACAGTGACTGCGAAGTTCCTTGATCTTGAACTGCTCGCACGCGGGTGCGGTATTGAAAATACGGTTAAAGTGCACACAAAGGAAGGGGTTGAGAATGCAGTGTCAAACGCACTTGGTACGGATAGGCTCACGTTCATACATGTGGTTCTAAAACCCGGGAATTCGGATTCTCCGAATATTCCGCTCAGTCCTGTAGAGGTAACTGAGAGATTTATGGACGCTTTACGATGTTAATTTTAATTGGATCTCCCCAACATTGAGTGGGTATGTATTCGAGAAAATCCTCGCTATGCTCGGATTAACTCGCACTATATATTTATAAAATATATACTACGAGAAAATGCTCACTTCGTTCGCATTAGATTATTATCATACGCCCACTGACATCGTCCTTTGCAAATCCTGTTGCATCAACAGAAGGGTATGTATCTATCAAACAAATATCGAATTTATCAACTTCATCAACATTCAGAAGTTTTCTAAAGTCCCCATGGAACACATCGATCACAATACCATCTCCTTTAGCCTGTGCAACATGGACAGGGTCATCTCCAATATCCGGCAATGTTGATGTGTCTACAAATTTTTCAAGTTTAATTCCAACACCCAATATTTCCTTGTTCGCTTCGATATTGATCAGTGTATTTTCGATCGCAGTCCGCCATGCATCGTTCAGTATCAAATGTTCTGCACCCGCAAGTACGCACATAAGCCCAAGTGTCCCGGGTCCGCAAAATCCATCGACTACGGTCTTGCCTGTCAGGTGTCCCTGCATGTATAATCCTTCAAGAACCCGCATTTTTTCGGGGGATTCGCGTCCAAATTCAATGTGTATCTTTGACTGGTTTTTGTAGATGCACAGTTCCCCAAAACTCGATGCTACTACATCACACCGCATATCGCATCCTGCAAGCAATTCATATGTATGCGGCTTGCTGTCCGTATCCAGTATCCCCACGCTTTGCGAGGGAGTTCCCATTCTTTTTATTACGCCTTT
>JAUWBW010000207.1 GCA_030609665.1 Methanosarcinaceae archaeon
TTTGCCCCTTCCTCCAGTATCAGACGATTTATGCCGGTAAGGTATCCTTTTTTCATGTGCTGGAGGTCGCCTATTGCCCCAACTATCGCAAGGTCTGCAAGATCACGGTTATCACCAAGCGCGCTTGCTAATATGTACGTAGTTCCCGATCCGCTCAGTTCATACGAACCGTTCGCACCAAACAGGTGCGGATTGAGGTGATTTTGCATCTCGCCTCTTGGTTGGTGATGGTCTGACACAATAGCATTGATGCCGTGTGATTGTATGGATTCGAGCATCCCGCTTCCAAGGTCTGTGAATATCACAAGTTCATGATCCTGTTCTGCCAGATCGGCAATGATGGTATCGTCCAGTTGTTTCACAAAACGCGTGGAATAGCCAGTACCCATACGGTCGAGTGCAGTGCAGATTATTGCTGCTGATGTTAGCCCATCGGCATCGATGTGGGATACGACATGTATGGAACTATGTTTCTTTATCTCCTCTGCACATTGCGCTGCACGTTCCTTCATCTGATGCATTGTCTCTAACATATCGGTCCATTGCTCCTTAAAACTAATATCCGGTGGTAATGATTGTATCACATAATGATACGTTCGCCGCCCCTCCACTTTGCAGGGTCTATGATGTACTTTGCACCATCCCTCTCCATCTCAGGATAATTCCGGATATCATCAACAGTGATCTTGACCACGCCATCTGTAGAGTATAATCTTTCAAGTTCGACCCACGGAATGATATGGGCTTTTCTGGCACGTCCGACACCCATCCGCAATTCCACTGCCAAAAAACCGGTACGTCCTGATTTTTTCAGGAAATCAGATATGCGTACGATCTGGTGCACACCATTCTTATCCACAGTAAAATGCTGGGTGAAGTATAAGGCATTTGCACCTTTGTCAACTGAAATACTCTTGCACTCGATACCCAAATAATAATCAGGGTGCAGGGAATCTACCAATACATCCAGGAACTGCGGTGTGAACCTGTGCTGTTTGAGGCGGTGTGAGATCCCTTTTATGCCGGTCTGCTCAAAATATGTGTTGAATGATTGTACCAGTACTCTTTCAAATTCAGTCATGCGTCGCCCACTGGAATTCTTGATATTTTAGTGCCAGATATCCCTGAATGATATTAAATGTTGCTTTATGGTGCTATAATGATGTGATGGCATATTTGCGTTAAGTTGATGTACCAAAAGTCACACTTAAGATGTGATGAACAAAAAACAACTTGAAATTATCTCAGCAATCGGCTCGACTCTGCTATTCGTAGTGCTCCTTGTAGGAGTAAATATTGGCGGTATGGTGCAAAAAGAATATGGTTTTGTTGTTGCGATGGTGATATTTATAGTGGTCACATCAGTGCTGGGCATTAAATTGACTGAAATCCCGGATAATTGAAGACATTATGAATATTGTATAATGGATTGATTCCAATGGCAGTGGTCACTAAATACCTCAATTTTGATACGAAGGGTAACACCGATATTGTCGATATCACGGATGATGTCATAATGGCGGTTAAGGATTCAGGGATCGACGATGGTATCGTTACAGTCTTTGCACCGGGCTCCACTATGGCAGTGACAACTCTTGAATATGAACCCGGGCTGGTATTTGACCTGACACAAGCACTTGAGAGGATAGCACCGCAAGGTATTGTCTACCAGCATAATGAACGCTGGCATGACGGCAATGGTCATTCACATGTGCGCGCATCCCTGCTCGGGCAGAGTGAATCGTTCCCGATAATTGATGGCGTGGTCGCACTAGGGACATGGCAGCAGATCATCTGCATCGATCTGGATAACAGACCACGATCTCGGAAATTGATCGTTCAGATCGTTGGGGAATGCTTGTTTATCACCTGTTAGATACCAGTTGCCGGGAAGAGTAGAAGTATATCTTTCAGTAATCAATTTTATAGCATATGAGTTGATTGTTGCTGTTTTGTGGAAAATTGAGAAACATAAACTGAATACAACTTACGAGAAAATTCTCCCTTCGGTCGAATTAACTCGCACTATATAATTCTATAAATTATATACTACGAGAAAATGCTCACAGCCCCTGCATATCCTTAAGCCCGTGCCCTGTCGCAATACACACAACCGTTTGCCCGACGAGCACATCCTTGACCTTCAGTGCACCTGCATACGAAACCGCACCGCTTGGCTCGACCAGTATCCCATGCCTTGCGAGTTCACTCCTTGCTGCAATTATTTCATCATCACTGACACTCACGCCAAGACCATCCGATTCCCTCAAAGCCCGAAGTGCAGCAAGACCATCAATAGGGTCTCCGCAGGCGATCGCTGTGGCAACGGTCTTTGGGTTATTAATAGGTTCGATTGTCTGCACGCCGTCCTCCCACGCCTGTACTACACAATTACAGCCCTCCGCCTGTACTCCGATGATACGCGGAATGCGGTCTGTCATCCCGACACCGACCATGTCCCGAAATGCCTCATACAAACTCCAGAGTAGCGTACCGTTCCCGATCGGTGCAATCACGTAATCAGGCACTTTCCAGTACAACTGGTCGAGTATCTCAAAACCTACTGTTTTCGTACCCTCGCATCTCCACGGATAATCGCCTGTCAGGAATGAATCATTATTATTGCGCACATAATCTTCTGCTTCTTTCATGGCAATGCGATAATCACCATCAACCATGCGCACATCTGCGCCATGAGCCCGCATCTGCGCAATCTTTACATCAGCCGCGACATCTGCCACAAAAACAACACACTTCATGTTTGAAAAAGCCGCATACGCTGCGATCGAAGAGCCCATATTGCCAGTGGATGCCACAACCACCTTCTTTTTTCCAAGTTCAAGAGCCTTTGTTATCTCAAGGGACGAGCCGCGGTCCTTGAACGAACCCGTCGGGTTTTGTGCCTCGTATTTTATGTGTAGGTCTGCGGCTCCTATCGATTGGGTGAGTGTAGGATGTTCCAGAAGCGGTGTCGCACCTTCTCCCATGGTAACAAGGGTTGACAGGTCTGATACCGGCAGGAAAGGCCAATATTTCCAGTGAGTCGGCGTGTCACGCCTGAAACTGTCGGAAATTATCTCTTTTCGGATCGAATCATAATTATATTCAGCATCAAGCGCAGAGCCACATCTTTCACACCGCATTATTGGAAGTAATTCCACTTCTTCTGGCAGATATGTTTCATCGCACCCAAAACAACGGAAAAATTTGACGTACACGTTCTCATCTCCAAGATACAAATACAAACGCAGATTGAATGCAATAGGTTTAAAATTTTCGATTAGACCTGCGTGCCCATTTTCAAAAGAATCTGGATGCAAGCGACACTTTCGCACTACACGCACTGCACATTTCCGAAAAATTGCAATGCTCGCAAAGCGAACTCTCCTTCTTATCAGGCATTGTACCG
>JAUWBW010000009.1 GCA_030609665.1 Methanosarcinaceae archaeon
TGTATCACAGGCTGGTGGTATGCGATCATCGAAAGTGTCCGCAGCATCGGAGCACCTACTTCTTTTGGTGCGAGCGGGCGCACAAGGTCTGTATATTGCGGTTTAACCTGCATCACGTACCTGTCCCCAAGATCGATGATCTCAAGTCCGCACTCGCGCTCTTTATACTCCTTAATAAGCGATTGAACGATCGGATCCACCTGTTTTTTTGGTTTATCGATGATCTTTGCAAGTGTCTGGATATCCAATGCCCTGCCTGCAGCAAAAAATGAAGCTTCGATGGTTTCTTTATCACTCATTTACGTATTACCTATATCAACATCATCAAACGTACTGCCGCTTGGGTGGATGTACAGTTCCCCAAACAACTCTTTTTGGGTAAGCATTATTTTTTTATCCGTGGCAAGGAACAGGAGTGAGATATAATTCATCACATTTTCCGATCTGTTCCCGTTCATAAGTTCTGAAAAAGGCACACATGTCCTTTCCTTGAAGGCATCTATAAGTTGGTCACCAAGCAATGTGACACGCTCTATAATATTTTCCTCATGTGCGATACCGAGAACCTCATCGGTTGTAGCGGCTTCCATTTCTATTATTTTGCGGATGCGCACTCTTTCCTTACGCTTAAATTCTACATTCTCCGCCTTTTTGAGTTCATTGATAAGTTCCTGCAAGGTAACGGGTCTGGTCGCAATGCGCCGGATTGGAAGTTTTGGGACCGGATAATCCTCAACATCGTAGAAATCCATCCCGTCATCGAACCCGAAATCATCATCTTCCTCCTCTTCCACAACAATACCTGTCGATTTCATGCGAAGCAGGACCGCTGCATACAGGAGTGTCCTGCCGGATATCCGCAGGTCCATCATCTTCATACTTTCGATCTTTGCAAGAAATTTATCTGTTATATCAACAATATCGAGGTCCCATGGATTGATGTCATCGGTTTTCACAAGGTTTAACAATATCTCGACAGGTTCATTGAGAACATCATCGGAAAGTTCAAGGTGCGCCCCATCAACACCGAGTGAGCGCAGGGTTTCAATAAAATCGGGATCAAGTGCGTTTGCGGCTGGTGCCGAAATCATTTCTCCAAATATGTCATGTGATGCCTGGCTTGTTTCCATAACGTCCATACTTTCGATCATTTCCATATTTTCACCGCCATTGTAACTTTTAATTCAAATTTATTCTTTAACTTCAACCTTTAATTCATCGTCAACTCAAACTCTGTTTAATATAATTTAACACCGGTTATACTTGTGATATTATTTTCCTGCATTGCGACCCCTATTGTTCGCTCGGCAGCTTCGATCATTGGTTTTCGGAGGGATACGACAATGAACTGCGCATTTTCCTTGGATGATTTCACACGCTGTGCCACCCTCTCGGCATTCACACCGTCAAGGAACATATCGATCTCATCAAACGCATAGAACGGTGCAGGTCGATACTGCTGGATAGCAAACACAAACGCAAGCGCGGTCAGGCTTTTTTCTCCTCCCGACATTGCTTCGAGACGTTGCAGGGTCTTATCCTTTGGCTGCGCTTTCAATGTCATGCCGCCTGCAAATGGATCATCATAATCGTCAAGCACAAGTTCGCCGGTACCGTCCGAGAGTTCATTGAAAATGACCTTAAAAGGTTCGTTGATGCCATCGAAAGTTTCCATGAATGCATCTTTTTTGAGTTTCTCATATTGCTCGATACGCTCAAGTATCTGCTCACGTTCACTGACAAGAATATCCCGCCTTGTTTTAAGGTCGGTAAGTCTGATCTCTACCTCATCATATTCATCGATCGCACGCATATTAACAGGTTCCAGACGCTCCATGGCGCGTTCAATGGATTCGATCCTTGTGCGCACAGTCTCATAGTTTGGCACCTCTTCATTTTCCTCAAGACCGCGCCTTTCAAGTTCCTCTGCAAGTTCCGTGATCTGCTCAAGCAGTGCGCTGCGGGTTGCATCAAGCGCGATCATATGCCTGTTTCCGTCATCGAATTTCTGTTTAATGGACTCGAACTGTGTCTTAACAGCCCCATGTTCAGCCTGTTTGCGAATACGATCCTGCTGGAGTTCCTTGAGTTCCTCTGCAAGTTCATGCTCACGTTCCTGTTTCTTGATAAGTGATTCCTCAAGTTCAGCGATCTTTTCTTTAAGGCCTGCAACCCGTTCCTTGTGGGTGGATTTCTTCTCATCCATTTCCTTGATAAGTTCGCGGTTCTCCTCCATCTTTTTAGTTGCATATTCATGGTCAAGGTTCAATGCATTGATCTGGGCTTCAATATCACGCACGCGCCCGTCAAGGTGTCTGATCTCCTCATCAATGGTTTCTGCCTGTTCATTAAGTTCGGGAATTTCGGAATCTGACAACTTCTCATCAAGCACTGCGATCTTTTCATCAAGCGTCTTGCTGACCTCGTCCTTCTCATCCTTCTGGATAACAACCTGGTCCATCTCCTCACGAAGTTTGATACGCGATTCCTCGATCTCGACACGTTCAGTATTCTTTGCTTCCACAAGTTTGGCAAGCCTCTCTCCGCGCCCTTTAATCTCTTCAAGCTGCATCTCCTTTCTGGATATATCCTTCTCACACTCGGTGATCTCCCGATTGACTTCAGAGATGTGTCCCTCAAAAGTATCCAGTTTCTTGATGGCAGAACTGCGCCTCGAATCAAATTCAGTCACCTGTTCTGCAATTTTTGTAAGTTTATCTTTTTCTGCCGCAGCAAATGACAGGGTTGAACGTCCTCTTGATCCGCCTGTCATAGCACCGCTCTTCTCGACAACATCCCCGTCAAGCGTGACCATTCGAATGCCGCCCATCAGTTTTCTTGCATTGGTCAGATCGTCAACGATCAGCGTATCCCTGAATACGTACCAGAATGCTGATTCAAAACGAAGATCAAAATCAATAAGATCGATCGCATACCCGATCACACCTTCCCTATTCGATAGGTCTTTGTAAGGTCTGCGCCCATCCATTTTGTTAAGTGGCAGGAATGTGGCTCTGCCCCCACGTTGCTGTTTCAGGAACGAGATGGCACGCGAAGCATCCTCATCGGTCTCGACAACAAGTGCCTGCATACGCCCGCCCGCAGCAATCCCGAGTGCAGTCGCATATTTTTCATCAACGCTTCCAAGTTCTGCGATGGTCCCATAAATACCGGGCAGACCATGTCTCTTTTTCTCATTGAGGGCCATCTCCACAGCCCTCGAATAACCGCTATTGTCCTCAGTTGCACGCACGCGAGCATCCAAAACTGCATATTCCTGCTGGTACTTGCGGAGTGAAATTTCAAGGTCTTGTACAACGCCTTTTATCTGGGAACGGTTGCTTTCAAGGTCATCGATATCCTTTGTAAGTGAATTGATATTCTCTGTCAGTTTTTCAATATCATATTCGGCGGATTTTGTATCGCTATCGGAAGACTCAACATTCGACTTTGCTTCCTCCATCTCATTTTCGATATCCCGGATCTCAGCCGACTTTCGACGCAGCGAATCAAGCAGCCGGTCTTCCTGGCGCATGAGTTCGTTCTTATCGTTCTTGGTAGTTTCAAGTTCAGTTCTGAGTGTGGTAAGTTCGTCACGCGTCTGTGCGAATTTCTCATCTACATCAGCGATCTTGCTCTGCAATATCATGCGCTGGGTCTTGCGGTCACTGATCTCGGCAAGAATGCCGTCCTTGCGCAGTTTTTCTTCACCGGTCTGTGTATCAAGTCCCTCGATCTTGCTCTTGACCTCATCGATCTCAACGAACGCCTTGCGTCGTCTTGCATCAACATCCTCGATCTCATTATCGGCAAGTTCGATACTGTCAACACATCTTGACACCTCTCCCTTGATCTCTTCGATATCCTTCTTGGTCTGGATCTGTTCATCCTCGCCCATCTTTTGGATATTGGATGTGAGTTGTTCAAGTTCGGATTCAAGTTCGTCAAGTTTCTCGCGTTTTTCATCCATTGACTGTGAAAGACTGCCAAGAACCTCTTTTTTCGCTTCAATGTCACTGGTTACGGATTCGAGTTCGGTTTTTGCATCCTTGAGTTTTGCAAGGATCACAAAGCCCTCGAACTTCATTTTTTCTTCTTTGAGTGACTGGTACTTGACAGCCTGATTTCGCTCAACCTTGAGTTTTTCGAGTTGTCCGCCAACTTCTTCGATGATAATATCAACCCTCTCGACACGCTCACGGACAATGTCAAGTTCATTCAGTGCCCGATCTCTCTTATTGTCGAATTCGGCAACACCCGCGATCTCGTCTATGATCTTGCGCCGCTCAGTCGGATTCATTGTGAAGATACGTGTGACATCACCCTGCATAACGACATTATAACCTTCGGGAGTGACACGTGCTTTTGCAAGGTATGTGTGAACATCTGTCAGGCTCACTGCCTTACCGTTGAAGTAAAAATAACTGTAATATCCTGAATCGGTCCGCCTGATCTTGCGGCTGATCGTGATCTCATTGTTGTCTACCGGCATCTCGCGGTCGGTATTGTCGAATTTGATTGTAACCTGTGCAAAATCAGGTTTTTTCGCTTTATCGCCATTATATATCAGGTCAGTAAGTTTTTCAGCTCGCATTGTTCTTGAACTGGAAAGCCCGAGCGCAAAGAGGATACCATCTATGATATTGGATTTCCCACTTCCGTTTGGACCGGATATTGTGGTGAAATCATCAAAAAAAGGTATTTTAACCTTTTTTCCAAATGACTTGAAGTTTACAAACTCAATTTCCTTAATATACACAAGAAACTCCTGTTTTTAGTTAGTATATATTTTATTAGAAATCTGGTTTTTTGCGAGTGGTGGTTATTTCCACATCTTCACCGTCACGTTTCTCAACGGTCTCAACACCATGTTCAGTTTGAGACTCACGCCGCACATCTTTTTTATCTTTTGCAACGATATATTCAGATCGATTGCTCTTTGTCGAAGATCGAACTTTATTGGCCCTGTGTCCGGGGTGCTCCTTTCCACTATCGGCAATGATATACTCAGTTTTTGGCTCAGGTTCCGGAATCTTTGGTTCAGGTTCTTCCCTTTTAACTTCGCGAATATTGAACTGCGGTTTATTTGGCTTGCGCGCTTCCGCAGGATTTGGTCGTGACATAGAAACTGTTGCACGTGGCTGAGTTGGAGTATTGGAAATGTTGGGTTGTACTATGGTATTTGAATTTGGCTGTGTCTGTGGTTTTGGAACCGGTTTTTGTACTGCCAACGTGGCACTTTCTTTATGGACAATGCTGGTGTTGTTGCTGTTTTTCTGCCCGATCATGTTCCTTGTGGAGCGAAGTTCCGATTTCTGGTCTAAAAGCTCGTCCATCATACCGCTCAATGTGTTTGACAATTCCAAAACCTTCTGCTCTATCTTTGTCAGGCGGTTGTTCATATCAAGATCGTTCTGGAGATCACGACGCAATTCGGTCATGATCGAGTCTCTCAGTGTGACTTTGAGTTCTTCGAACTCACTATCTTTATCCTGTAGCTGCCGCTCAAGGCGCTCAATTACAAAGTCTCTATTTTCAACGCTCATGTAATCCCTCGCAAAACCATTCAAGCCCTCATACTTGGTATAGTCTAAACTATTATTCAATTATATGATAAAAAGTATAATATAGCTTATGGTTGTGATTCCTGTTTGCGTATTTATTTGTCCAATTTACTAGGATTAATCATGATAATTGATTGTCATACTCATATCTTTCCGTCAAGGATCGCACAAAAGGCAGCACATGATCTTATGCACCTCTACGGTTCGCCGCCCGTTGTTGGAGTGACTGCGGCTTCCCTGTCGAAACACATGGGCCAATGCGGGGTTGACAAGTCTGTAATACTTCCTGTTGCCACCACTCCTGATCAGGTCATTTCCATAAACAACTGGGTATTGTCATTATCGAGTGGCTGTGAACGTTTTATAGGACTCGGGGCGATGCATCCGAATTTTGAGAATATCGGGGTTGAACTTGGACGACTGAAAAAAGCAGGCATCAGGGGTGTAAAGATACATCCCGAGTTTCAGTTCTTCTATCCTGATGAGGAGCGCATGTTCGGGCTTTATGAGGCATTAATTGAGCATGACATGCTGGCATTCTTCCACGCAGGTGGTGGTGGAACATGGCTAAAAGAGATACATGGCACACCCGAGAGATTCGAGGCGGTTTTGGATTCGTTCCCAAAAATGAAGGTTCTGGCTGCACATTTTGGAGGTTATGGTTGTTGGGAAGGGGTTGAAAAACACCTTCTTGGGCGCGAGATACTGTTTGATACTGCCTATATTTTCAAATCCGACGATGGAACAAAGTATCTGCCAGATGATGATATTGTGCGTATGATCGAGGCGCACGGTAGTGAGAAGGTATTGTTTGGGACCGATTATCCATTCAGGCGGCAGGATGTGGAAATTGCAAACCTGATTGGGCTTGATCTGGATGATGTCGACAAAGAAGGGATACTTGGGGGAAATGCGGCACGGGTGCTTGGGGTTTAAAACAAAGGTATTTTCAGCGTTTTCTCGTGCCGAGTCTATACTAATTTTGAGATAATTAGTTTTATAACGATGAATTGTTGTTATAAGTTTGAGATTTGACTATACTATATCAGTATGATGATATAATCAATAATATATTATATCATTACATTGATATAGTTTAGTACAAAATATATCAGTATAGTGATAAAGATTAAATGATTTGATTGGTAAGTGATATTGATGCTCGAAAAAAACCGGATATTTGAGATACTGAGGGACCAGAATTACTGGTTCAAAGATGTTCCACACGAGGAGTATATTGAGCGGAAGCATTACTTGGGCAAGATGAAAGAATTGCTCCATTCAAGATCGATCACTATCGTGACAGGTCCAAGAAGGGCTGGAAAGACAGTGCTCTTAAAACAGGTCATAAGTGGGATGATGAGTGTGGGGGTTGACAGAGAACAGATATTGTATCTCAATCTTGAGGACTACAGGCTTTATTCACATCATTCACTTGAACTTTTAAGTGTAGTTCTTGAAACGTATAAAGAGAACATAAATCCGAAAAAGAATATCTACTTTTTCATAGACGAGATACAGAACATAGAGGGTTTTGAGCACTTCCTGCGAACAGAGTATGATCGGGATGGCAAAGAAAAGATCAAATTCATCATAACCGGCTCAAATTCAAAACTGTTGTCAAAGGAACTTGGTACACTGCTGACAGGCAGGACCTCAACAGTTACTGTGTATTCTTTTTCCTTTGGGGAATATCTCCAATATCATGATGTAAAACTGGACATGAGTTCATATTTCACTCTTGAACAACGGAAAAATGAGATAAAACAGTTATTCAACAAGTATGTCGCTTTTGGTTCAATACCGGAATTCCTTGATGAAACAAAACCGTACGACAGATTGAATGAATATCTTGAGAATATAATATTCAAGGATATCGTTGTACGTTTCAATATAAGGAACACCAGATTGGTAAAAGAACTTGCAATATTTTTGGCAACAAACACCGCAAAAACATATTCCATAAACCAACTCAGCAAGACATTCAAGTGTTCTGTAAACACCATACAGGAGTATCTTTTCGATCTTGAACAGGCGTATCTGTTCTTTTATTTAAAACAGTATTCATATTCCTATAAAGAACAGGTAACGACCCAGTCAAAAGCATACTGTATAGACACAGGACTTGCCAGCGCAACAGGGTTTCAATTTTCAAAAAATAATGGTCGTCTTATTGAGAATTCTGTGTTCATCGAACTCAAAAGAAGAGGTCATGACATCTATTATCACAAAAGTGCCAAAACAGGAGTAGAATGTGATTTCCTGATAAAGGAAGGAATGCACGTGACCAATGCGATACAGGTTACGGAATCACTTGTAAATCAGGATACCAGAAAAAGAGAGATCAATGGTCTTCTCAATGCTGCCCAACAATATGGGCTAAGCGCTGGTTTGATACTGACCGACAATGAGTATGATGATCTCATGCAGGGCGGGATAAACATACAAGTGCGTCCAATATGGTTTTGGATGCTGTGTATGTAACACCTATGCCATTAATGAATTACTAATATTGTGCAACCAGTTCCAATTCGGCGGAAGGAAGGATATTTTTCGTATGAACATGATACACTTCCTCATTCTCATACACAACAACATCTTCGATCATTGAGCCGTGCGTTCCTATCATTTCAAGCAGTGTACCCACTTCTTCAATAGCAGGTTCGCGCGAAGTGCTCATCTCAAACAGATCTGTCAGAACAGCGATTGTATTTCTTTTTATGTGGGGTGGGGTAATGCGGGTCATTAGTGTTAAATTTGTGACGGCGATATATATACCTTCCCATTCGTGTCCACACGAACAACAACTATTGTATATTTTTTATGTTAGCATGGGTGCAATATAATTGATGAACATACCAACAACAAGAGCAAGTGTTATTGTGAACATTGATATCCATGCGGTATCCTTCCATCCAAGTTCGTGTTTGAGTATTGCAATGGTTGCAACACATGGGATATAGATGGTCGTAACTACAGCAAACACATACATCTGCAAAGGTGTCAGCACTAATGCAAAATTGGCAGTACCAGCCAGAACTGCAAGCACTTCAAGAGCCATCTCCTTTCGCAGGATGCCAAAAACAAGCGCGGTCGTTGCAAATGCAGGAAGCCCGAGCAAACCTACAGATATTGGACCGACTGCGTTCTCGAACGTATCAAGTATCCCGACCGCATCAGCAGCACCAAGAAGTGCACTGCCCGCGATCAACATCGGGAATGCTACGTAAACGAATTCACGCATCCTCAGCCATGTTTTTTGCAGTGTTGCTATTGGATCGGGGTTGCGGAGCGGTGCCATCTCCATGATAAAACCTGTTCTTTCGCCCGGCAATCCTTTCCCAAGTATCCATCCTGTGGAAAAGATGATCACAAGTTCCAGAACATAGATCGATATTGCTGCCCAGTATCCGACAAACGTTCCCACAAGTCCGAGAATAATGACCGTTCTCGCAGAACAAGGAGTAAGCGCGATCAAAAGCGATGCGATCCTGCGCTCGCGCATGGTATTCAGGGCGCGCGTGGACATGATCGCAGGTACGTTGCAGCCATATCCGAGTATTAGCGGTATTATGGCCCTGCCGTGAAGACCGACCTTATGTGTCAGCGTATCCAGCAAAAAAGCCGCTCTGGTAAGGTATCCCGAGTCCTCGAATATGGATAGGATGACGTAGAACACTGCGATGTATGGAATAGCGATCGCAAAACCTGCCTCGATCCCAAGCAGTGCATAGATGAGTACGCTTTGCAGGACAGGATGCATTCCTGCTGTTAATTCTCGCGCAGGTTGCACCAGATACATTTCAAACAGGCTTACAATTCCCTCTTCCAAAAATCCGCCAACATAGAATACGATTGCGAACGTTAGCAGAAGTGCGGCAACAAGAGCCGTGATCCCCATATACTGGGATGTAAGTATTCTGTCGATCCTATCTTTAAGGGTTTTTCTGCGTTCAGACTTTGATACGACGCTGTCAACGATGTGTCCTGCCTCACCAAAGATATCGCGCGCGATCGTGTCGTAGATCGACATCTCATGTGCTTGTTCGATCTCTTTTGTTATTGATGATGAGACTTCAAGTAACTGTTTTGCATCTTCTTTTGAGCAACATGCATTGACGAATTCCATATCATTTTGGAGTGCTCGTATCTTGACACCACGATCGATATCAGGGGACATTTCGTCAAGATGGTCAAGGGAATTTCGGATATGTCCGTCGTAATGTATCTTGATGCGTTTATCGCCTGCAGTTTCTTTCAATGCTTCACGTATGGTGTCGTCAAGTCCCACTCCTTTTATGGCAACAGTCGGTATGACTGGAACGCCAAGGATATTTGAAAGTGTTTGAACATCTATTGAGATTCCCATCTCCTCTGCGGCATCCATCTGGTTTAGAGCCACAACTACCGGAATATTGAGTTCAAGAAGTTGCAATGTAAGGTAGAGGTTACGCTCAAGGCGTGTGGCATCAAGTACATTCACAATGGCATCCGGCTTTTCTTTTAGGAGGTATCGTTTGGATACCTTTTCATCTTCGGTTGCCGCACCAAGTGAATAGATGCCGGGTAGGTCAACTACATCAACGGTTTTTTTTCCGATCTTGATGCTTCCATGTGTAAGTTCAACTGTTGTTCCGGGGTAGTTTGATATGTCTACTCCGACACCTGTAAGGCGTGAGAAAAAGGCACTTTTTCCGACACTCGGGTTGCCAATAAATGCAATGGTTGTAACATGTTTAGGGTCAGCAGTTTTGTTGTTGTCTGTATCAGTGTCACAGCATGAGGTTTTAATTGCTACCACGTCTCCTAAGTCGTCTGTGTTTTATACCATCCGGGTTTACGTATATCTTGCTTGCAATGTCATTACCGAGCGCGATCTCGGTGCCGAGTGTAAGTATTGATATGGAGCCCTGTTTCTGTTTTCGTTTAATGGTAACCTCTTCACCAACGATCAATCCAAGTGATGTCAATCTTTCTTTTGTATCGGATGGCAGTGTCATCATGTTAACAATTCCGCGTTCTCCTTCTTTCATTTCGGATAGGAGAATATGATTTTTCTTTGATGTGACACAGCATTCTCCTTCATCGATCGGGTTGCCGTCAGGACATAGGTTAGGGTGCCCGATATAGGTACAGATACGCTCAAGAACCATGTCAGATACGGCATGTTCGAGTTCGCATGCCTCGCTGTGGGCGACCTTTGTGTCCACATCCAGCACATCAACAAGGAATTTTTCAAGCACCTGATGTTTTCGTTTAATTCTGGCTGCTTCCAGCGCGCCTTTTTCCGTAAATTCCACTCCATAATAGGGTTTGTATTCCACAAATCCCTTATCTGAGAGTTTCTGAACCATTTCAGTAACACTGGGCTGAGATACGTTCAGTTCGTCCGCTATCTGCTTTGTCTTGGCAGGTGCATTGTTCTTCTTTATGAGGTACAGGATCGTTTCGAGATATTCTTCAATACGTTCTGCTTGCATGGTGTTCACGTTGTTATGTTTGAGTAGGTCTCATTAGGCAAACCTAAATATATAGGCTTTGGTTGGTGGGTTGGCGCGCAGCCGACGCATTTCACACCCGGCGCGCGTCCGGCTATTTGCGCTTTGGGCGAGCGCGGCAATAGTTTTATTGTTGCTCTTGCAATAAAGGGTATATACGAACACAGAGGGAGATTTTAAGGCTGTGGAAAAGATATCTCTGTGGCAAAAAGTTATAAAAAACGGACACGGTTTGGCATACAAACTCATGTCATGGTATTTTTTCATAGTATATATTTTATAAATATATAGTGCGAGTTAATCCGAGCATAGCGAGGATTTTCTCGGTCCGGGTTAGAGCCTTAGTTTGCCATATATCTTTTTAGCTTCCCTAAACATCTCAATTAAATCGACAGCGCCCTCCCCATCTAATACTAATCCCAAATCAATCGGTTTAGCCATTTTTTAGTACCTCACAGCATATGTCAGTGTGCAATAGTATATATCAATGTTTGTTATTGCCACCAATTCGCTCACAAATCAATAAACATTAAATGCAACAACGATATTTACTAAATCATGTCAATGACCATAGGCCTTGCAGGCAAACCAAATTCAGGCAAATCCACATTTTTCAAAGCCGCGACCATGGCTGATGTGGAGATTGCAAACTACCCATTCACAACAATAAACGCCAACCGTGGTGTGGCATACATACGCACTGATTGCCCGTGTACAGAAAAGGACAAAAGATGTGGCAATTGTGACGATGGAATTCGTTTTGTGCCCATCGAGATAATCGATGTGGCAGGGCTTGTACCTGATGCGCACACAGGACGCGGGCTTGGGAATACGTTTCTCGATGAACTGCGGCAGGCACAGGCGATCATCCATGTGATCGATGCTTCGGGTGGCACGGATATCGAAGGCAATCCCGTTGATATCGGAAGTCATGATCCACTCGACGATGTCGATTTTTTGAACCATGAGATCACAATGTGGATGGTCGGGATACTGAAACGCAACTGGACAAAACTGTCCCGAAAGATACAGGCAGAAGGACTTCAACTTGAGCATGTGATAGCAGACCAACTTGCAGGCGCAGGCGTGGACGATGAACAGGTTCACACTGCACAGAGGAACTGCAACCTCTTGACAGATCATGTGAAATGGACAGATGACGATCTTGTCATACTCTGTGACGCAATTCGTGAGATCAGTAAACCAATGATCATTGCAGCGAACAAGGCTGATGTTGCGCCGAAGGAGAACATTGACAATCTCACAGGGCTTGACATGATAGTAGTGCCAACAAGTGCAGCAGCAGAATTTGCACTGAAGTCAGCAGCGAAAGGCGGTGCAATATCATACGTCCCCGGGGATTCGGATTTTACAATAGTCTCTGATAAACTGTCAGATGCACAGAAGGCAGGTCTTGAAAGCGTGCGCGCACTCATCAAGGACAACGATGGCAGCGGAATACAAAAATGCATCAACAAGTCTGTGTTCGAACTTCTCGACCTTATTGTCGTGTATCCTGTTGAAGACGAAGGAAAATGGATCGATAAGAATGACCGCATGTTGCCGGATGCATTCCTCATGAAAAAAGGTTCAAACGCACACGATCTTGCATACATGGTACATTCGGATATCGGCGACCGGTTCTTGTATGCTGTGGATGGCCGGACTAAAATGCGCCTTGGTGAAAAACACGAACTTAACGATGGCGATGTTATCAAGATCATGTCCACTGCCAAATAGGACTTTTGCATTTTCAAGGTCAGTATGAATATGATCACAGCACTCTATGAGAAGTACCTATCAGACCAGATCGCAAAAGTACCCAGCGGCATTCCGAAACATGTGACACTTGTGCTTGCAGAAAGCGACCTGCTGAATTCTGATAGCATATCAAAATTGAGATCATTTATAGCATGGTGTAAAAAACTTGGAATAAACATCATTAGCATCCATATTGACATACTTGATGTAGACCAGAACCTAAAAAATGAAATGGTCATGAACCTGATCGAACGGTTGCAGACAGTTTTTACAAAACTCCCGAACGATGTTGGTTTTGAGATATATGATGAACACGGGGAGCTGAATGAAAAACGTGGCGGAGAAAACCCCCGTGTCTATCTTTTTGTAGGTTTCAGTGGCAGGGATGAGATCACAAAAGCAGTGCGGTCTTTGTTGCAGGACGTCAAGTCCGGCAAGATCACGCCGGATGCTATCGATGAGAGTGTGATCGAATCACACCTGATGGTCAGGCACGAACCCGATATTGTCATTCGTGCAGGCGGAAAACACCTGTCCGATTTTTTGATCTGGCAGTCGGTGTATTCTGAACTTTACTTTACAGATGTGAATTGGTGTAATGTCAGGAATATCGACCTGCTACGGATAATACGTGATTTCCAGAAACGGCAACGCAGATTTGGGAAATAAAGAGCATATTTTGGATCAAATATCCCTGTACATAGCGACCGCATTATCATCAATGTAATAACCCGGTACAATTCCCATTATCTCAAATCCGTTTTTGAGGTAGAACATCTGTACATTGCGGTTCTTTTCCCGTACCTCAAGAGTAAACATATTTGCGCCATAAATTTTACCAAAATTGATACACCAGTCAAGGAGTGTAGTACCGATTCCGCACCGCACATATTTCGGGTGCACCGCAATGCTCCCCAAATGTACTCTAGAATCGATAATGTCCACGATAACATACCCTTTTATGATGCCATCCTGCTCATACAATACAAACCCGGGACTTCCCAGATGTGACTTGAACATAAACCGAGGCCATGGGACACTAAATGACAGGTTTTCAATATCCACAATTTCGGATAGGTCAGATTCGGCAACATTTCGTATCATAAAGCCTCATTTGGTCCAATTTTCATCCTGGCTTGTGCCTGCAATTTTAGAATCATGGAACCATTGTTTGACAGGTTATTTATACGTAATCGGCTATGGAATTAAACAATGCCTATTCAAAAATACGCAGTTATAGCCTGCCCAAAATGCAGGGTCCATGCCCAGATTATCGAGTATGGCACAGTGACAACGAAATGCCAGAATTGCGGTGCTGCCCTCAAAATAAAAAAACTTCGGGTATTCTATTCTTCCGACATTCTTGAAAAAGCAATCTCGGCACGTACGCAACTGCAGGCACAGATGCATGCCCAGAGTGTTGAATTTGGAAATGTGCCGGAAATGGAATTTGTGGATGACCGCCCATCCATAACAAAACCTAAAAAGAATGCGCAGAAGATAGTACTTAACCTCCTGCGGTCTGCAGACGGTGCGCTGGAAATTGAAATATTAAAAACGCGTGCACTGGATAATGATGTGGATGCTGAAAGGTTTGAGAAGATACTTGACGGACTGCTTCGGGCAGGAGAGGTCTATTCTCCGGCTGTCGGTTATGTGCGACTTGTTTGATATTTTGTTTTTTTAGTTGTTTTTGACACCGACACAATCCGCCGCCTACGGCAGTTGTTACAGTGGTTGTTTTTTCGATTATGCGCAAGATATATCATATAAGACATCCTATTTATTAGGTCTAACGAATGCCATTTATGGCATTGTCTGATTAATTGAAATTATATTGAATCTGGTAAAAATATGTCCCATGCAGCAATTGATATTGTAGAATTATTATTGACCGCACAGATATACAACAAATATTCCGAGTTGGATGTCAACGACCTGCCCAAGAATATACGTAAGAATTACTGGAGCAGTAAGCAAAAAACGGTCCCAAAACCGATCAAAGTTTCCATATCAGATGTCGTATCACTCTACGATATCAAAGATGTGAAAACTGTTGTGAAAGCACTTCCTTTTATCGATATTGATGATCTCGATTTTAAGGTGAAACTCACTTCTTTTGGTGTTGGAGAAGAATGGTTTGAAAAACAGGATGATGCAAAAGAGAGGGTTTCCAACAATCCAGTACTTGCATTCTATTATGAAAAGAAAATTTCGTCTACTGCAGATTATAAGGAAGCCCGCGCAAAATCCAGACCAAAGGAAGTTGACAGGGAATGGATCGAATCACTTGTCAGCGAGGTTGCGGAAGAGGAAGGCGGGGATGAGATGCTCAAACTTGCACACATCCTGGCTCCGGAAGATGTGCGACAACCCCTTAGTGATCTTGTCCTGACAAAGGATCAGATAGATGATGTCGAAAAGATCGTAAAAGCCATCCAGTACAGGGAGTACCTTAAACGGATAGGCCTTTATGATGTCGGAAAACTACTTTTCGTAGGACCTCCAGGCACAGGTAAGACGTCTGTTGCAAGTGCGTTGTCAGAGCGCCTCTCGATACCTTTTGTTGAGGTTAAACTTTCAATGATAACAGACCAGTACCTTGGCGAGACTGCCAAGAACATAGACCGTGTGTTCAATCTTGCCAAAAGACTGAGTCCATGTATCCTGTTCATTGATGAGTTCGATTTTGTTGCAAAGACCAGGGCATCGGACGAACATGCAGCACTCAAGCGCGCAGTGAATACTCTGTTAAAAGCAATTGATGAGATCAGTTTGACAAATGACGGTGTGTTGCTCATCGCGGCAACCAATCATCCGAGAATGCTGGACAGTGCGGCATGGAGACGGTTTGACGAGATTATGAGTTTCCCGCTGCCTGATGAGCAGATGAGGGTAAAGATACTGGATATTGTTTTGAGGGCGATTGATGGCACTATTGATTCCAAAGAGATAGCATCCTTAACGGAAGGGTATGCAGGGTCTGATCTTCGTATGGTAGTACGTGAAGCGGTCTTGAGTGCGCTTGTCGAGGAAAGAATGTCACTGACTCAGGATGATATGCTAAATGCTGTGGATAATTTCAATGAGCGCGAAGGCATTCGTACAGATGAATACATAATATGATATTGAGTGAACCAATGGCACTTCAATGGAAATTCCCCATGGTGTTGATAATCATGGTCGGACAGGGCGGGCGTGCGCCCCTATCAAAATTATCAGGACACTGATACGCAGAAGTAACATCCGGATGCAGGATAGCATTTAATCCCGCATTCATTTCTTTGCGATCATCACTTCCGTGGATTTAACAACCGCAAGCACCTCATCCTCTTTCTTAATACCCAGTTTCTCAACGGCTTCAGTGGTTATTACCGAGGTGATCACAGTTGGTTCGATCCGGATCTTCACTTTGGATATTACATCGCCCTGTTCCACATCCACAACCCTCCCATGCATCTGGTTGCGCGCCGTTATTTTCAACCCCACGCCTTCCCAGAACGTTTCATCGTCCACTGTTTCATGAAGGATCTTCATCTGGACTTCATACTCAGCGATTATCTCTTTTGCATAGTCAGTTAAAAAAGTCCCCTGCTTATTGCCGCCGCGAACACTTATGACAACAGGCCGACCGGCACTTTTCTCAATCTTTTTCAGCATCAGCCAGGCACGTTTATATGAGATATTGAGTTTCTTACACGCCCTGTTCAGGGATTTCTCTTCGTCTATAGCTTTTAAGAGGGAGGATTTGCCTTTCCCTATCAGCGGCTTGCCGTCTTCAGTTAACCATAACTTTGTTCTGGCTTTCATTTTATTCACCTGATTATCAAACCATCTAAACAACAGCAGCCTTCAGCCTTAAATGATGCGGTGGCATGCGAGTGGAGACTTTTTATTATCTTCCGGAAT
>JAUWBW010000058.1 GCA_030609665.1 Methanosarcinaceae archaeon
GCATTCATAGATCTTGGGAAGGGTGTGTGGATAATGTCTTCTGCTGTAAAGAATACTGAATATCTGCAGGAAGCGAATGTGCCTGTTATCAATGGGATCGTCTATGAAGGTACTATCAAGGAATGGGAAAATTCCAGCACAGGTCAGGATTGCTGGTTCCAGTACCAGATACCGATCATGGAGATAGGCGGCGAGATCGAATCCATAGTAGTTGGCGGAAAGGAATACGATGAAACACTCCAGGCAAGGGTGCTCAAACCGATCGACTACCAGATAGATTGGATGATCGACAGAACGATACGATGGATGGATCTGCAGCGTATCGATAATGAGGATAAGAAAGTTGCAATCATATACTACGCTCACGGAAAACAAGGGGCAATGGTCGCAGGTAACCTTGATGTTGCTCCCAGCATACCGAACCTGCTGGATGCGATGAACGAAAGCGGATACGACCTTGACGGAATGCAGCTGAACAGGTCTGAATTCCTGCAGCTCGTGCTGCAACAGGGCAGAAATATAGGAGTATGGGCACCCGGTGAGCTCCAAAATATGGTAGAGAACTATGATGTTGAACTCCTGCCTGTCGAGACGTACATGGAGTGGTTCAATGAACTTGGACCTGAAGCAAGACAGAGTGTGAACGATTCATGGGGTGAGCCTCCCGGACAGGCAATGGTTTATGAGAACGAGAGCGGTAAATACTTCGTCATCCCCAAGATCACGGTTGGAAACATCCTTGTTGCGCCTCAGGCTACAAGAGGATTCTCACAGAATGATACCCTGTTGTATCACGACCAGACAATGCCTCCTTCTCACCAGTTCATTGCATTCTACCTCTGGCTTAAGAACGGATATGATGCGGATGCCATTGTTCACTTCGGAAGGCATGGGACACAGGAATGGCTGCAGGGCAAAGGTACAAGTCTTTCAATAAAGACATGCTGGCCTGCGATCCTGATCCAGGACATACCAGTGGTATACCTCTATGAGGTAGGCGGTATCGGAGAAGGTATAATGGCAAAGAGGAGAGGTAACGCCGTTATGGTGGACCATGCAACACCTGCGATCGTGAGTGCCGGACTCTACGGGAATCTCACTCTTCTGCATGATAAAATGCATTTTTACGAAACAGAAGAAGATGAGAATTTAGTAGCCGAATACAAGAAATCTATCATAGATCTATACGCTGACCTGAACTTTAAACATGAGTTCAATGTATCTGCTGATAATCTCTGGGAGATGAATAAAACCGAGTTTGACAACTTTATTCTATACGGTCCCGTGCATGACTATTTGCATGAGATTGCAAGTGAATACATGCCGTATGGATTACATATCCTTGGAGAGCAAATGAATGATGAAGGGATTATAGCCATGGTGAGATCAATGCTCGGTGGGAATTTTGAGGAGCATGTTGCTGCGGCAAATCTGTGTGAAGATCCGCATTACCTGGATCCTGCACATTCACCGAATCTGCTTGACGAACTTCTGGACGATGTCCTGATCAATGAAACTGAAACTGATCCAATGGTTCTGCTAATTGATCGGTTCAATATCACATATTCATCAGGAGAATTCATTGCAAATACCACATGCAATGGATCCGGGGAATATAATTTCTCAATGGTAAAGGATGGGGAATATGCACTCTATGCATTAAAACAAACTGATGATGGCTGGCTGACCGGAAATGAGTACATTACAATAGAAAACGGTCAGTCACTATCCGGTGTAAGGTTGAACCTTTCAAAGAATGCGACAGGTACCAAAAATACAGACCTTGAATATGTTATTGAGCTGTTAGGGAACAATCCACCTGTTTCAAAACCTATCGGCGCAGGCACAATATTCGGACGTATCACCTACAGTCCAATGGGGTCTCCGTTGGAAGTACCAAATGCAACGGTCGTGGTTCAGAAAGATAACAATATTCTTGAAGTTAGCACCAGTGACTCAACAGGTAATTACACATTCTCAAACCTGCCTGATGGGAAATATGTTGTAACCGCATTCTATCATAGTGTCACCAAGTATGGGGATAGCTGGTACATTGCAACGAAGAACGTTGAGATCATAGACGGGACTGCCAACAATCTTGATATCAATATGGAGAAGGATGAAAGGGGTGAAGCACAGAACCTTAATTCTCTCCTTGGACAAGTTTCTGGCAAAGTATATTCAAACGAAACAGGAAATATAGTGCCAGAATGCAATGTTGTCCTGATACAGCGTCTCTCAGATGAACAGATGATGGTTGTGGAAGACCTGAACCTTGCTATCCGGTATGCTGAGAACATAAGGGGATGCATCATTGAGATCCCTGCGATGATCGATGCCCTGGATGGGAAATATATTCCTCCAGCTCTTGGAGACGACCCCCTGAGAAGTCCGGAGGTCCTGCCCACAGGAAAGAACTTCTATGCATTCAATCCGAACATTGTTCCAACAAAAGAAGCATGGAATGTCGGTACGAAACTGGTTGATGCGTTCCTTATCGAATGGAACCAAACCTACGGCGACTATCCCAGAAAGGTTGGTTTTGTGCTGTGGTCTGGCGAATCCTTCAGGCACAAAGGTGTCATGGAATCAGAGATACTCTACATGATGGGAGTGAAACCGAAATGGGATTCGATGGGAAAGGTCATCGGTGTGGAGTTAATCCCGGAAGATGATCTTGAAAGACCCAGGATCGATGCTGTGGTCACCATGTCCGGAATATACCGTGACAACTGGAAGTGGCAGGTCCAGTTGATGGATAGGGGTGCACGGCTGGCAGCCCAGGCAGACAATTCCACATACGACAATTATGTCAAAGAGAACTCTGAGATAATATATAATGCCCTGATGAAAACTGGCAACTACACCGAAGATGATGCAAGGGAGCTATCCCGATGCAGGTTATTCGGTCCAGATGAAGGAAGCTGGGGTGTTGGCGGATTCAGAGAGGCTGTGAGTGCCAGTGGTACTTGGGAGGAAGAAAGTAAACTTGCCAATCTCTACATCGACTCCATGAGCTATGCATATGGTGACAATATATGGGGAAATCTCGATGGCAACGTTTTCAGACAGGTGCTTTCTGATACAGACGCTATCCTGTTCAGCCGTAGCGGCAATGATGGTCGGGGCAGTGGCAGCGTGGTCTTTGACCATGTCTATGAGTTCTTCGGAGGATTTGGACTGGCTGTAAGGGAAGTTTCCGGATCGACTCCGCAGATGTACATAGTCAATCTCAAGGATCCGGACAATGCGGTGGTAGAGACCTTTGCTGAATTCCTTGCAAGGGACCTGCGTGCCAAATACTTTAATCCAAAATGGATTGAAGGTATGATGCTGCATGATTATGCAGGAGCAAGTGAGATCGATAGTGTGCTGGAGGACTTCTGGGGTCTGGCGGTCACGCTTCCTGACGAGATCACTGACGATATGTGGAAAGAGTTCTATGATGTCTATGTCCTGGATAAGTATGACCTCGGGCTGGAAGACTGGTTCGATAAGGAGAATCCTTGGGCACGTCAGTCCATGAACGCCAGAATGCTTGAAGCTACACGAAAACTGGACGGTGAAAGTAACCTCTACTGGGACGCATCCGATGAGATCGTCCAGAACCTTGTGAAAGAATACGTGGAATCCGTAATCGAAAACGGCGTCACATGCTGCCACCACACCTGCGGGAACCCTTTGCTTGATGAGTACATACAGGGTATAATGTCTGTTCCGGGTGTTGTTAGCGAAGAAAACGCAGCCGAGTATAATAGACTGATGCAGGAAGCAACACAGCGGGAGACGCCATCAGACAGTACTCAATCAGAAAGATATAGTTCAGGTAGTAGTACCGGAACAGCGAAAATAATTGAATCCGGAAACGGCAATCAGACCATTGAATCTGATGCAGGCTATGGAACCAGTGCCGACCCGGCACAGGAGGTGTCTATGAAGTCAACACCCGGTAACTATGTGGAAGGTTATGAGATGACAAGGGAGTCAACCCCGGACAATGCTGCAAGTCAACCTTCGTTCTCAGGATCTGATGTGATCGGGGCAGTGCTGGTTCTGCTGTCAGTTGGTGCGATCTTTGTTGGATTCAGGAGGCGTAGAACATAAGATGTTTGTTTAGCGGCATGACTTTTCAAAAGTGCCGCTTATCTTTATTTTTTTTGTACTCGTTTAGCTGGTTTTGATAAAATGTCAATGCACAGCCAAAACAGCCAGATCCCACGCAGCAACCCCGCCGTAGGCGGCGCGTTCCACTGCTACTATCCACCTGCATTCGCAAAATACGCAATTCCTATGCCCTGAGCATCCGTGCAAACACACAGGTGCCGACAGCGAGCGAAATCTCGATACGCACGCAGAGCAGTGGTGAAGGACGGCGTTGCCTGCGGTGGAATGGTAATTAACGTGTCATTGAAATAACTGGATTTTGGAACTGTGTTGTTGAGAAGATTAATTTTAAAATAATTTGAACTTCATGTTCGTTTGTGTAGGAACGTGCCGCCTGCGGCGGTTTACGACAAGAAGTTATATCACAAATTGCTAAACAGCTACTCCCTCCATTTGGAGTAATCCTACTGTGGGATGCGTCAACGGTAACGTTGGGGTGTTAAGTTCACAAGACAACGTGGAAAAATCCGAAAGTCCAATTCAGCTCTGCCATGTTCGAATGCGCCGTCCCATTTCATCGTTTGAAATCGTTCGATTGTTGTCAGAGTCAGACAAACCTTTTTCAATCATCAGAGAAAATGCAAGCTCTCGCAGGATTTCGTCGTATGAACTGTCTTCAGGTTGCTCTTGTATGATGTGAATCATCTGTTCTTTTACGAGTTCCATGTTAATCACTAATTATTCAAGGGATTTCTACTTTACGTCTACTTTACGGTAACAGGCCCTCAGATAAACATTTTTGATATTACGTCGCTTATATATTTCAATAGTCATAGTGGGCCCCACCGCTACCCGATGCCACCGCCTGCATTGCTGAACACCCGCGCGCCGCTTCTCGATCGCGGTGGGAGAGCGAAGGGGCGGCGGGCGTGTGCAGCGAGCGGTGGCGGGACGGAGGTTTAGTGAGGAAAGCGATTTGTTCAGGCGGCTTCGTGGAACTCCACCGCACCCACCAGCACCTGAGGCCGCCGCATGCATAATGGACGGGATGAACAGGATTGACAGGATGATACAAACCAATATTCAAATCCTGTCCATCCTGTGAATCCTGTCTGAAATTGTCAGCGTGTTCGCATGCAGCAGGCATTTTTCGTTCGATGCACACGTGTTTATCATTTTTCAGACACGGATTTACACCGATTTACACGGATTAGGAGATACTATTGCATAAATTATATATTTTAACAGCCATGGCAGAGCCCCCACCACACCCACCAATGCCCAAGGCTTCCGCCTGCATTGCAGAACACCCGCGCGCCGTCTGTCGCGATGTTTGGCTGGGCGGGCGCGCTGCTTCTCGATCACAGTGGGAGAGTGGAGGGGCGGCGGGAGATTGAAGAACTAACGGGGGCTGAAATCAGTTCAATATTAACTGCTGAGTGCGCAAAGGAACCACGGAGAGCACAGAGGACACAGAGATAAACAAAAATACTCTGTGCACTCTGTGTCCTCCGTGGTTCATGATATTACATAAATAATATATTTTAACAGCCATGGCGGAGCCCCATCACTCCCCGAGGTCGCCGCCCGCATTGCAGAACACCCGCGCGCCGTCTGTCGCGATGTTTGGTTGAGACAGGGGCGCTACTTTTCGATCACAGTGAGAAAACGGAGGGGTGAGTGCAGAATCGTTTCGTGTAAGTATCTGAGGGACTCACCGCAAAGTACGCAAAGTACGCAAAGACATTGTTGCATTGACTTTGCGTCCTTTGCGCTCTTTGCGGTGAAATATTTCATATAAATTATATTTTAACAGCCCTGGCAGAGCCCCACCAGTGCCCGATGCCGCCGCACTGCTTCTCGATCGCAGTGGGGAATTGGAGGGCTGGAGGGCGTGTATAGCGAGCGGTGGCGGGACGGAGGTTGAGTGAGGAAAGCGAGCTGTTTAGATGGCTTTGCGGTGTCAGTGGGCATTGTACGCTTTGCGAAGTGGTAGCGATATCAAAAATATCTCCGATTAGATTTATTACTTTGCTCTTCTTGCTAAAAAAGTAGAATCATCTCCTAGATGAATTCTAAATTCACCATCTAACAAGTCATCTCCCTTTATTCTAATCCAACCACTACCACAGGCTGGATCGCATTCATCGTTTCCTTCCCAAGTAAATTCAAACCTTTCTCCATCTGCATAATAAACAAGTTTTCCATCTATCCATCCTGAAACTAAACCAAATTGAAAATTTCCAAGATTGTTCGAATCTATTCTAATATAAGCTTGCACTTCCATGTTAAAATAGTCTTCATCCCATGCTTTCATTTCATAGATATGCCAAGTTCCTGTAAAGTCCGTGCCTTTATCTGTTTTTTTATTGATGTTCAAAAGGCTTTTATGAATTTCTTGATCTTGATGCTTTCTGGCTACTCCAACAATCTGACCTGCCACAACCTGAAATCTTGTATCCTTTTTTGCAGCATCATAAAATTCCGCATAACTAAATTCAGCATCTGCTTTTGCTTTTTCGACTATTTCTCGGCATAAATCCAAAACTGACATTGCTTCCTGTTCCTTCAGAATGGGATAAGCAGCATCAAGTCCTTCTTCTAATGTTATGATTTTCATAATATATTACCCTACAATTATTCACTCAATCCTTTTTTATTTTTTGCATTTGTGCATTTTTCAATGAGAAATGTCCCGAAGGGCGGGGCGTTAGCCCCAGCGTATATCCACATGTTATATAACTGAACTGAAGGCGAGGCAAGAAAACCGAAGGTTTCCGCAGATTGCCCGCATACTTATGCCGTGTCCCCTTTATCTTTAACGGTTCCATGATCAATAATCACTTATCCCTCTTGACCTTTCTTCACCAGCACTTCTAATTTCACGAGACGAAACGGATACTAAAACATCTCCATTTTTCTCCCAGCGAGAATTATTTCGACGATATAATAGTCTCCGTTTCTTTCATCAACCATCTCTGGCACAATTTTTAGTAATCATTTTGACTCAGGTCGATACGGATACGCCGCCGCAGTAAAGTTAATCCCACCCGCGCGCCGTCTGTCGTGGTGTTTGGCTGGGGCGGGCGCGCTGTGCATAGATTACAGCAAGAGAACGGAGGGGTGGCGGGCGTGTGCAGAATCGTTTCGTGTTAGTATATGAGGTACTCACCGCAAAGTACGCAAAGATCGCAAAGACATTGTTGCATTGACTTTGCGTCCTTTGCACTCTTTGCGATGAAATATTTCATAGAAATTATATTTTAACAGCCATGGCGAAGCCCCCACCACTGCCCGAGGTCACCAAAACTGCACAATTTTCGCACATCCACCTAGAGAATGCATTGTTCACCCGGTCCCCCACAATCCCAATAAAATCCTTATTGCCTCCGTCACCACTTATAAAAATAAATTTATATATCATGGAAACACCATTATATCTATGACCGATTCCTTAAAAAAAATTGATGACTATATCGAATTTAAAAATCTTCAAATTAATCACACCCCATTTGAAAAAATTGAAATTGGATTCGGAAAACACGTGGAATTAAATGAAAATGAAACCAATGAAAATTTTGCAATGTTTAAATTTACGATTGACAAACAGATATTCGAACGTTTAAATCGTTCGATTAGACCAAAATTAATCGAAATTGCTGGAAAACAGTACGAGTGTTACATACTCAATTTAGACAGACATCATCTTGTAGTTATGGTCCAAAATTATGATGGTGATACCAACACAAACCATAAAGCAAGGTTTCTATTAGACATGAGTTTCATTTTTAAAAAACAGAAAGATGCTCTCGAATATTTGAAAATCGATCGAAATCAATATTTAAGAGATTTAGTGTTAGGTGATGCAAAAATCAAAGGTGGAGAACAAATAGAGTGCACTTATGAAAACAAGCGCTTAAATGAATCTCAGAAAATAGCAATATCGTATGCCACAGGTGTTAAGGATATTTATTTAATCTGGGGACCACCGGGCACAGGAAAAACAACAATCGTTCCTGAAATCATCCGAAATTATTCCAAATGTTTTATTTCAGGTGGAAAAAAGCAAATCATTATAGTATGTGGTTGGACAAACACGGCTATTGATAACATTGTACAAAAATTATGCGATGAAAACAACAATGGTGAAAATAACACGAAAAAAGTCATCAGGTATGGGAATGGAACAACACTAGACAACAAAAAATATGAGGACGTTTTGTACGTTTCACATGAAAAAAGGTGCATTGACGAAATAGATGGAAAATATGACACAGAATTAACTGAACTGAACTCAAAAAATGACAAGATATGTCAGAAAATAAAAGATTCTGAAAATCAGATTGTAAATTTGGAAAATCAAATATCAAAATTAAGAGAACAAAGTGATGTTGCAATTAAAGATATAGAACACCAGATAAATTTGGACATTAAAAAATTAAATGATTCACTAAAATCTTTTTTTGAAAAGGAAATCTCAAAAGGTCAAAAACAGATTGAATTATATACGAATGAACTTGCTAATTTAAAAATTGAATGTGGAAGCACATTAAAAAACATCGATGAATTCAATAAAACGAGTACAAAATATGAATCCCTCATAAATGATTCTAAAAATGAGATTTCTAAATTGGAAAATAAAGAATCTGAACTATTAGATATTTTGGACATCATTGAACAGTATCTAGATTTCATAAAACTGAATAAAATAAAATATTTATTTTATCTCAAAGGTTTATATTCTCCACAATTTTTGAAGAAACTGATAAAATATGAATTACATAAAAAAGATTACGATTCAACTTATTTGTACAAAACAAATGCTGAACAAAATTTAATCACATTGTACTCTAAAAAAAGCGATGTTTCTGCTACTATGTCCGAAATGTGCAAATTAAATGATGATATTAAAAAACGTTTGCACGATGAAGAAAAAACAAACCGAATTTTAGAAGCAAAACAAAGTAGTGTAAAACAAGAAATTGAAAAGAAAAATGAAGAATCAAAGGTTTTATTAGGACATTTAGTATCGATTAAAAAGGCACAATTGGACGAAGTATCGATTTTTAATAATTTCCATCATTTAATTGAAGTTGAGGCGTTCAAAAATCACTTGCTGGATTCACAAAAAAGCATAGGACATGAGCGAGCAAAAATCATCGATATTGAAAATGAGTTAGCTTCGAATTTTAAAAAATATACGAATCAGGTTGGAATATTAAATGATACCAACCAAATTTTAGAAAAAAAGTTGGAATTAATTAATCAAAACCTCTCATCCTTCAAAGTTAATAAAGAAAACGAGATGGAAAATATCACATCTTTGATTTTAAATCATTGTGATGTCATAGCAACAACGATTTTTGAAACGTCAAAGCTATTTAAGCTAATTGATTTCGACTTAACAATAATGGATGAAGCAGGTGC
>JAUWBW010000014.1 GCA_030609665.1 Methanosarcinaceae archaeon
GTCAATCTCAAGGGATTGTGCAATATCGTCCAGATATTTGAGTATATGTTCCTCAAAAATCTCCAGGTCATCGATTTGAAGTCCACGTGTATTGATCGTCGCCCCGCTGCAACCGCAAGGCAGTGCGAATCCATCCATCTCGATCAAAAATATAGGTTTCCCGAGCAGGTTTCTGAGTTTGTTCTCAAGCTCTCCGCGTGACGTTAATAATTGTTTTGTCAATGTCATTGTTGTTCCCCTATTGACTGTAATGGTCTTAATACCCGCTCTGTACCTTCATTCGTATATACCTGTGTAATTTTGTCTGTCAAACGTTTGCAGTAACCGCACCGTTTGCACACCTTCTCACACTGTTTCCACTGCGAAAGAGCACCATCAAGTTCCTTATTCGGAATATAGAACAGGTCTTTTAAGTCCTTTGGACAATCCAGCAGGTCCATAAGATTACCATCATAACTCTCATTTGCATAAGCATTAACAACGTTCAATGTCCAGTTCACAAAATGAGTTCTTCCACCGATCTTGAATATATCAGTTATGTGCTTATACTCTTTAAGATCTTCAGGTCTGATCCATGGTGATTTGATTAACTGTTCAGGGTCCTGTATCCTTAGTGAAAGGCACTTGTAATAATAATAGTCATCAGTGACATTTGGTTTCGGTCCGGGTCCGTTTGCGTGCGAGAAAAAATTAAAGTGCGCATACCTGAACGGACACTGGTAAAGGCATCCTTCATTGACTAACAACTTCAGGTCACATGATACGGATTCCTTGATCGCTTCCAATTTATCAAAATGCCTGTTGACCGCAGAATCTATTACGATCGTGTCTGCTCCCAGATCTTCATAGAACTCAGCCTTTTGCGGTGAATCCACGAACGAAAGCACCGACACAACAACTTCCATGTCATAGTCCCTTGCAAGCATTTCCACAAGGTATGGGTCTGCAACAGTTATGGAATCAATTCCAATATCGTTGAGTCTGTTAAAATACCAGTCAATAGATCGGTAACCTTCAGGTGTAAGATGTTGCCCGCCCATGCATGAACTGTTAAGGATAATTTCAAGTTTTACGCCCTTCTCATGTGCATATTCAGTCTGCTGTGCAATATCCTCAAGTTTTGGGGCACTTAAGTTCGTTCTTCCGGTACCGACATATTCGGGTGAACCTGCCATATAGACACCATAGATGTCATCAGAACCTGCAAGTAGTTCTTCAAGTCCTTCAAGATGTCCGAGATGAGGTACATGCAGTTTCATTACATGCTGGTAATCTTATAAATTAGATAAGTATTTTGGTAGTCGGTCAAAATCACAACAATTATTACACCTGCTCGCACATATCACAATATGATAATTGGAGCTTCATCGTTTGCAGGCACGATTGAAGAGATCAAAGACGAAGTGGGATCAATTGAGTTGTACATACCGAAACTTGGATTGTACAAAAAACATCAATTGCAGGATGATGTACTGGACAGCATCATGGATTCCCTCTCCACATGCAACCTTGTAACCTCGATCCATGCTCCGTATTTTGCTGATGTTCCAACATACCCAAAAGAACTTGTTGTTGATACTGCCAACATGGGCCGCACACATTTCCGGCTGATGGAAGAATCGATAGAACTTGCGAACCGGTTGGATTCAAAAGTTGTAGTAATTCACCCGGGAAGGATAAATGACAACCGAGATTTGTCATTTTCAAAGATGGTCGAAAATCTAAAAGAACTTGCATTATTTGCTCATGATCGTGGTGTTATGCTCGGTCTTGAGAACAAGGAAGGCACAGACCACGGGAACCTGTGTTGCGGGACAACCGAATTGTTAGAAGCTGTCAGGGCAGTGAATTCTCCCAATCTTGGTGTAACATTTGATGTTGGACATGCAAATCTTACGTGCGGCGGTGTTTCCGAAAAAGTGCGGGATTTTGCAAAAAGCCTTGACGGGCATGTAGTTCACATGCATTTGCATGACAATAATGGTGTGTGGACGGATGAATATGCAGGAGATGTGCATATGGCTCCGGGCAGTGGAACTGTGGATTTCTCAGTGATCAATGAGATATCTGATTATCGCGGTATCTATAACCTAGAGGTGTTTTCAATGGATGATGTTGTTGCTGGAAAAGCCGTTATTAATAGAAAACTTCGATAGGAGATTTCAGTAGGAGATTTCGGTAGAAGTCTCCGATAGAAGTCTCCGATAAGTTAAAACATGGTCAAAAGTGAGGAAACTGTATCGCTTTTCACTCTTTGTATTTAGGTGGGACAACAAGAACAAGCCTGTTAGATGTCTGAAGCACTTTCTCTGTTACTGACCCCATGATCTTTTTAAGTCCTGTATTACCACGGGTCCCCATTATGATCTTGTCAATATCTCTTTGGTTTGCAACATCTACTATCGTCTCAGGGGCATTTCCATCCTTGATAACACATTCAATGCGTTTTTCATCACAACCAACATCTTTCAAAATATCGCGAACAGATGAGAGTATATTCTCTGCACCCTTATTGCGCCATTTCTTTCTCCCGACTCCCGTATCTGTAACTACATGAAGTAGCAAAATATCAGAATCGTATTGTAATGCCATTTTTCCGGCAACTTTTGCAGCGTTTGCTGAGTAATCTGACCCATCGATTGGAATTAGAAGTTTCATTTCAGGCTTGGATTAATGTTAAATATTTTAAAGATATTGGAATCATTGCACGGGTAAAACATTGGTTGCAATACAAATGAAATAGGTTATGTGATTCACAATGAACAGGTATCAAAAATTCAAAAAAATGGATAACAAGAGTTATTCTGATGTAACTCGTTTTTTAAAACAGACAACACATCTAACCGCACGCGAATGGATGATTGCCCGCCTTTGTGCAGACTTTAAGAATATCTCAAACCAATCAGAGATGACATGGATTGGCGAGAATCTTCCGGATCTTGTACCTTTCATGGATGAACCATATTCGCGGCAGGAAGTGTCAAATGCTCATGCAACATTCAAAAAAAAGGTGCAGCGCAGTGGCACGACTTTTTTCTATGCATATTATGCAGGGCTGATTAGTAAAGACGAGATAATTCCCATTATTCATACCATTGTATCCGATATCCAAAAACTGATGGAAACCGAAGGTGGCGAAGTATCAAATGAACACGCAACAGAGGTTCAGCAGGTAATTGCAGATGTGCTTCGCAGGATGAATCTTTCTATGTATGGTGACGAATGAATGATCCAAGTATATTTTTTTCATTTCAACCGCAGATTAACGCAAATGCACGCAGATGTTGTGATACGGGAGAGTGATTATTTCGAGTCTTTCAAACACAGATTTCACCTAAATATCTGTGTTTAAAAAATAATTGGAAAATGGGACAGTGCCGTATATGCATGGAATACATGTTTTGAGTATACAATTTGCCAACTTCGGCAGAAAATAGACATGCATCTTTATGAACCATTTGTCTACAAATTCAGAAAACCACTATCATACGACATGATTTCATGTTTAAGAAAAAGATTTGTTTTCAAAATATACCTGCGGAAAGTGCGTTTCAAGTAATCAAATACAAATTAACAACTAACATCCTATTGATACTAATATCCAGTCAATCCTATCCATAATATTTTGAATGGAAAAAAATGGTGCAGGAAACATTACTGACCCACACGATGTTAAGGAAAGCCAAAAGAATTTGAAAATCATCTAAATGCAAATCATCTCCTTCCTCTCCCTCTCCTACCTCCTCTGCGATTTGCTACCAATTGTACACGGTTCATATATCCGGGTTCATCATTGCCTGAGCAATATCCTGCTCCTCTTCCTGTACCGGAACCCATTCCTCGGGGTCCTGTTCTGTCACCGCCTGGCATAGTTCAATCATCTCCTGTTTAAATATTTCACATTCGTATCATCATTGTCCCACATTCCGGACATTTGGTCTGAGCACACGACGTACCCGGTTGATGAATTTGTTCATAATTGCAGTTCGGACATTTGCATTTTCCTTCAGGTCCGCCGAATCCACCGCCACGACCTCCGCCGCCGCGCTGTCCTCTTCCACGACCTTGCAGATTTCCACTGCCCTGTCCCACGGGTCCTGTTCCATTCATACCTGGCATTGTATAGTTTCCTCCTTGTATATTGATTTCTTTTCCATTTACCAGAGCGTCAGTAATATTATCCAATGCTCTTCGCAATGTCCTTTGAAATGTAGACTGGTGAATATGCATTCTAAGAGCTGCATTACTTTGATTCAACTTCTCAAGATAACATAGCCTCAGTGCTTCGAGTTCGTCAATAGTTATATTGACTTTCTCAGGAATGTTTGTTGAAACTCCTGAAGGCCTATAGTGTCTTGCATTGTGTTCAAAGTCCACCATTCGTCTTTTTCTTGGGCGTACCATATTATGCATTATTATGCATAATGGTATATAAGGGTGACCAGTCTACAAAGAAAACATTTAAAATAACGTCAGCAAGTAGAAAGCTATGCTGCATTTATTGGTGGAAGAATAGGAACGCGCAGTGCATATCCCTCCTTATCGTTGCAGCATATTGAAATTAACCGCAGGTGAACGTACCGTTATACCCTTCGCTTCAAGATTTAGCAACCGCTTCTTCAACTCAACCCCACCACTGTATCCCCCAATACCGGATCTTGCAACCACCCTGTGACAAGGAATTACAATCGGATACGGATTTTTGGACAATGCCTGCCCCACGGACCGTGCTCCCCCACTTCTGCCGATGCGGTCTGCGAGTTCGGAATAAGTGATGGTCGTGCCATAAGGGATTTTCCGTGTCTCATTTAACACATCTTGCTCAAATTCAGTGAGATTGGACAGATCCGGTTCGTATTTTAAAAAATCAACCTTCTTGCCCTTCAAGTATCTTGAAATATCCCTGTAAAGATCATCAGAGTTCATAATTGCTCATAAACGTCCACTCTCGCCAAACAATTCTATCTCAAGCTGTTCCCTTTTTCGCTTATAACGTCGCCAGCTAACAAGCAAAAACCCAATCGCTACCAAAGAAACAACGCCAAAGACCAACAAGATCGGACGTGTTGCACTCAGCAATAATGGATTCACACTGTCCCTCTCCTCGTATGTAGGATACATGATATCCTTCCTGTCATTACTGTGCGCAAGCCCCAGCGCATGACCCAATTCGTGCTTTGTGACCAAAAACATATTCAGATCCCCATACTGGCGCCATGCATTACCTTGGTAATTCCCGACCTCAAGCACAATATCACCACGTTGGTACATCCCATTGACCTCATATGAACTCCAAAAACCTGCAACACCTTCTTTGGCACCTGTTGCCTCTTCAATATTCTCAACCCACATAATACGTATATCCGCATCATCCGTATCAACGATCTCAAAATCCGGTGTAAAGTCTAGTTTTCCATTGCCACCATTCTCCCAATACAAAAGAGCAGATTCAACCTGCGTGCGATAGGTTGGACTATAATGTGGCGGAACATCCACATCATCAATAAAAACCGTGATTGGAGAATGATCCCATGGGACATCCAATAACTTTGGATATTCAGCAGAAGCTGATGCAAACTGTGATACAGATATAAGAACTAAAAAAGTAATAATAACAATTGCAACATCATGCTTCTTTTCTGACATGATATTTTTCACTTAATCCTCTTAATCAACTGAGAGGTCACACACATCACACATTTCGCCAGTGCCTCCCTCACAGGAAAGTTCAGAATCGAGTGCTCGCGTACCTTCGGCAAGCACAGATGCATTGGACAATGTGCCTCCTATCAAAATGGCATCAAATATCTCCTCTTTTGTGATACCCAACCGATTCGCAATCCTGATATGCATTTTCAAACAGTGATCACAACGAAGTGCTGCGGAAACACCTATCGATATCAACTCCACTGTCTTTGGGTCCATGCGCTTGAACTCACGCATGATGGAATTATCGTATATAACCTTTGGAATTAAAAGTTCAGGCATATCCTTCATGAAATTCATGATATATGGAACTTCACCATATCTCTCCTTGACATCACCAAGAAGTTCATCTACAGCATCCTCAGGTTCCTTTTTCAAAATTTTCCTAATTTTTTCAATTTCCATAGAGCAAGTCCCTTACACATTTTGTACAGATAAAAATGGAAAAATTATATTACAAAACCAACTTCTGATTTACGTTGTATCTTAATCAATATATAATTTTTCATTTTTGATGGCATGACCTTTGCCACTTCTGATAATAGCGGACCCTCATCGAATTCTATATTCTCCACTCTCTTATGGAACTCATCATAAGGTAACTTTACGCGAAGTCCATCAAGCTGAATTGTAATAGGTGCAGGAGTTAAAACATGCTCGATCTCAGGGATCTGATCTTTGATCTCTTTCATGACCCTTGCAGGTAAAACTGCGAGAGGGTCTTTAGCAATCTCTTTCCGCACCCTGCCAACCATTTCACTGACCATTTCGTTCATCTTGTCAAGACCTTCCAATTCCGGTTCTTTACGCAAACGATGGGACACACGTCCTATTCCCCCAATATACATATCCGCATTGGGAATATCCTCTGTCTTGATATCAGGCGCACCCGTTACAACAATAGGAATGTCAATGCCCTCAAACAATTTTGGTTTCTTGTTAATGATGCAATCGCTAAACGTTCCAAATGAAAACAATGCGATATCATGCTCATTGATGAGCTTTCTCTCATAATCACCAGACAGCGCAACCCTTCGTCCCATACCTCTTGCAAGCCCGATCATGTTGGTATTTGCACCACCACGGCGCAAGAACTCTGCAATATCACATGCCGAATGTGGCAAATGATGATATGCAAGTGTAGGAGACACAACCGCAATCTCTGTGCCCGTAAGTGGTAATTTTGTTATTTTTCCAAGCAACTTGATTGCAAGTTCTTCCATCAGGTGTATATCCTTATCAGGAATTAGCATGATAAGTGTGACTTCTGTGGCTGCAGGAATCTTCTGTACCAAAAATCCACCAAGATCCTCCAAAAGTTCAAGGATCAATCCGTGTTTATGTATCCCGCCTTCGTAAATATAAGGTTCAAGAACTGCTGCCACTTGGCTCACCTCCTGTCAATTCATCCAGCATTTTATGAGCTTCCTCTATCCACTCCTTTTTCATGATATCTTCTGTTGCCACAAAAATAAAATGATTTCCATTAAGTGAATGATATCGCACCCTGAATCCTTCCGGTGTAGCCCTTATTGCCATATCGACAAGCTTTGACTGCAATGTCCTCTGCGGATCTTCAATAATCATCTCTTCGATCTCAGAGATATGTTCAAGCGGATTGTCACAAGTCACAGATATTGTTTTTCTCTCAGGCTGATGCACATTGATACGCCCGCACATCTCCCAAAGATTCTCAAGCAGCTGTGGAAGGTATGCCTCATTATCAATATCGATAACAACCTCGCTTTCCCCGAACGTCCCTTCTCCAACCTGTGCAAAATCAGAAACTTTCACAGGGGGCATACCGCTTCGAAGAACTACAACCATCTGAAACAGAGTCTCTTCAGGCGTAACCACTACCTTAATCTTTTCGATCGCCTTTGCAAGCACCAGGTCAGTGATCGCATCACTCACGATCTGTTTGTACTGGTCAGCTTCCTCAGGAATGGTTGACTCGACCACAAACGTTTCGAGCGGCCCCATCTCTAATCCTCCACATAACCTGATGCCAGCAATGCAGCACCTACCGCACCGATCAATTGCGAATGCGGCGGTACGACAACATCGATCTTAAGCAGGTCGCCAAGTGCCTTTGGAATACCTTCGATAAGTGAAGAACCACCAACAAGGATCAGAGGCTCCTTTACCTCTACTTCCTGAAGCTGTTGCTCGAATATCTGTTCAACAACACTGTGGCATGCCGCAGCCGCGACATCCTGTGCAGCCGAACCTTGTGCAAGGGAATTGACAAGTGACTGGATACCGAACACGATACAATAACTGTTCATCTCCACTTTAGCTTGCATACCCTTTACTGCAAGTTTTCCAAGTTCGGTGATCTCAACTCCAAGCCTCTTTGCTGTCATCTCAAGGAAACGCCCTGACGCACCGGCGCAGATTCCTCCCATTGTAAACATTCCCGGAATTCCGTCCTCAACCGATATTGCCTTGTTGTCCATTCCCCCAATATCAATAACGGTAGCAGGGCCTTTTTGCGTACCGGCAAGATACACCGCACCTTTTGAGTTGACAGTGATCTCTTCCTGAACGAGTTGTGCATTGAAATGTTCACCAAGCAGGAACCTGCCGTATCCCGTAGTCCCTATTGCCTGAACATCTTCTTCTTTGATACCTGCCTGTTCAAGTGCTATATCGTATGCTTTTCTGGCACTTTCAACTACATTGACAGTTGGAACCCAGCCCTCGCCTATGAGCTCATTATCACGCATGATGGCGGCTTTGGTCGTAGTGGATCCCGAATCAAGACCAACCGTAAGGCCGGTCTGTTTTTCTCTTGCAAGCAAGTGTTTACGTCTTGCAATGGTGGTGAGCGCTTCCATGCGTGTCAGCAATGTCGCTGCTGTTGTGCGTTCTGTAAATGAATAACTGATAACAGGAATATCGGAATTTTGGTGAATATACCTTCGCACCTCGTTCCTTACAATTGCAGCCTCTGCACACCTGAAACACGATGTGACAAAAACCCCGTCCACTCTTGCGGTTCCTTCGACAACAGCCTTTGCACGTGCCATCATGAGTTTCAGGTCTGCACTTGCGACCTGAAGACCAAACTCCATCTCAATGGTATCAAGACTCGAAATATCCATTTCAGGATAGACAAGTTTAGCATTGACCTGCTCGGCGGCAGAATCCAGTTGAGACTGAACACCTGCAAATTCAGAACCACATGAAACAAGAGCAACTTTAACTTGATCTTCTTCGCTCATGATCTATCCTCCTTTGGAAGTGAATCCAAAAACTCACTTATCTTGTAGACAAACTCTTTCCCCTCTGCATCCGAATATGGATACACGAGTTCAAGGACAGGAATGCCCTTATCCCTTGTCAGGAATTTTGTCAATTCGTTGGTACGTGCACACCCCATACAGCCAAAACTGATGGCAGCATCATCGACAATGATTGCCGCTTCCGCTTCGTCGATAAGTGGGCCGATAAGCGACATTCTTCCACGCACACCTGCTGGAACTTCGACTGCTGCGTATTTAAGACCATGTTTCGGATCTTCCGGTGTAATGTTGAGTGGAGGTGAGTCGATTCCGATGGTCGTTATTTTGTCATGTATCTCCCCCATCACGGCAAGAGGGGTGTGACCGAAACGTTCGATCAGATCAGATAGGATCAGACTGTTTGTTGGATAAATAAAAACTTTTGTCAATGTCTCACCTCGTAATTTCAGATTCAATAATGTCTTTCAAATGCGATACTTTCAGTTTTTCAGGGCGTACAACTTTCTCAAGAGGTACGTTATTATCATAATCATCCAATGCTTTTCCAATGATCGGCAACATTCCGATCTCGTTTCGCAGGAAATGGAATCCGGGTCTTGGACCGCCACCCCGCCCTGCACGGCAACGCCTGTCATCACCGGGAGGAAATCCTCTTTCTTTTACAAAAATATGGTTCTTGTCAAGTTTCACAACTTCCTTGACAACCCTATTGACCACATCCTCAGGACCGGTCACCATCGTACCAAAGCATGTTTCCTTGATTGTGATATTAGTTTCTGATTCGTATATCTCAAGTGCAGCATCGATCGGCAATACACTGTCAGAACTTATCACAACGAGTTTCGTGAGTGTTCCGTCTTCATGAGCCCCCATCACTCCACCTCCCCAATCGATTCTGTCACATACATAACATCGCCGTCCTTGAATTGTTTAAGTTTATCAATATCCAGAATGCGACCGATGATATTTGTGCTGGCGAATCTCTCACCTGTCGGTCCAAACAGATCGTCATCCTCGGTTTTTACGCCAACCATCCCCATTCTCTTTGCAGCCTGGTTGGTAACTCCGATCTCACCGGATAACACCTTGTCCTTTGGACTGTTCTCCGGCATGATCTCCTTGTATTTTTCCGCTTCCCGCTCTGCCTTGAATATATACGTATTCTCATACGTCATCAAAACGGGCAGAGGTCCAACCGGCTTGAACTGAAGACCTATCGCATGCCTGAAGAAATTAAGGGTCTTTGGTACAAGATCATCGTACAATTCTATCCTTACAAGTTTTGAGTTCGGTACTCCAAATGCTTTGACCTTTGCAGCCCCCAGAATCTCAATTGTGGTCGGCGGGGTCTGTATAACAATGATTGCATCATCTTCGGTATGGCCATCCCTGACAAGTTTCACACCAATTTCTGATAATTGCTCTTCCGCTTCATTGAAACTCATTCCAAGTATCGTAATTGGACGAGGGATGATCTCGACATCTAGATGTTGCCCCGATTGCGCCAGTTTTACAAGTTCGATCCCTTTTGTGACATGCCCCACAACAGAATGCATGATACTGGAGGTCCGGTCATCGCAAGAGATGTATGCCCGCCCATTACCGTTACCGACAGTACGTATCGAAACCGTGCCAACGACCCTTGGCTCAAAGTTCTCATAATCGCACATTTCGCCCTGTAGATTGTCATCGGAAATGAATGAACTTGATACCACACCAACTTTAAATGTCCCATCACGTGTGAGTGATAGGAAATGTTCCGCACCTTTCGGTGCCAGGGGTGCAAGTTCAACTTCAAAATAAGTGAATATCTTAACCCCATCATCAAGTTGTGTGGAAAGATCGGTCGTGCAGATGCGCTCTGCCATCTTCTCCCATTCAATGACGGGTTCAATATGGATTATTGCATCACTTTTATTAAATTCAAGTAAAACATTTTTACCGCTTATGATCTTTGCGAATGTTCCGTTTTCAGGAGAACCGTAATCAGAAGTGTGACGGTTCTTTGTGAATATCAGATGAGTGTTCTTAGGATCAAAACCGCCTGCTCCAAACGCCACCTCAAAACGTTCAAAACTCTTGGCACCACGTGTTGGGCTTATATCAGTCTCAAAAGGTCCAAAAGCTACAGCATCCTTGCTTATCCATCGTACGGGTGTGCCTTCATAATCCTTGTAATGCTCAGACCATATTTGTTTGGATGATTCGTCCGCACCTGTAAGTTCTATTTTGAATTCGCCTTTTGGCGTTGTGATGGCATATTCAGTGACATCACCGCTTATGCGCTCAGTGCTTTCCTTGAGTATTCCAATTGCAGTACCATCTTTATAGGGAGTCTTTGAAGCACTGAGTGCTTCTGCAAGTGTTGCTCCATCAGGCAATGTTATTTCTTGTTCATTAACCTCTACCGTTATTTTATTACTCGTATGAGCGCCTCCTGTCAATTGTTTTGAAGTTGGGAATTTTAAGCAGAGGTGGAATAAAATGGCACTGATCTTATGATTTATCCTCCGCCTCGACCCGTTCTTCTTCAGTGAGTTTTGATAAGACTATTTCGGGTTCCCCGATATCTACGACCTTCGCTGCTCTCATCAGCGCCACGCGATCACATACCTCAAGCACAAAATCCATATCATGTGATACGATCACAAAGGTTTCACCCATCTCTGCCCGTGCTTTGAGAATCGATTTTGTGACTTCCATCTTTGTGATAGGATCCATCGTACCTGTAGGTTCATCCATAATAATGATCTTTGGTTCTTTGATGATGATCTGGGACAGTGCAACCCTGTGCCGTTCCCCTTCACTTAATTCATCTGCCATCTTGGATAATACAGATTTTGCCTTATTCTCTGTAAAGCCTGTGACTTGAAGTGTCTTTAAAGCCTTCCTTACACCAAGTTCATAAGGCAGATCCAAGCCAATTGACTCTGTTAAATTATCAATGATCGTCCTGTTGGGGTATAATCCGTATTCTTGGTGCAATATACCCATATATCTGGTGGCGCGCCCCCTTTTATCAGGACCGGGGATTGTCATATCTACCCATTCGTCGCCAACCCTTACATCAACATTACCGCTTGTTGGCTGTATCACGCCCATCAATATCTCAGATGTGGTGGTTTTTCCTGCACCGCTCACACCTACAAGACCAAATATCTCCCCTTCTTTTACATCAAATGAGACACCATTCACTGCACGCACAACACCCCTGTCAACTGAAATGTATTTCTTGACAAGGTTTTCCACTTTTATAATTGGTTCTCCAACGGCTACATCAGCATGTTTTTCAGCCTTGCCGACAAGTTTCATGAAATTACTGCAAACTTTTTTGGGATCGCCTTCACTAACGATTGCGCCGTCCTCAAGGAAAATTGCCTTATCTGCCAACTCTTCTATGACTTCGGACCAATGGGATGTGATGGCCATCGTCATATTGTATTCTTTTACTGCCTTCATGATGACATCATGGACGACCTTAACAGTGTTGGGATCAAGGGTACCTGTCGGTTCATCTGCAAGGAGTATCATTGGGTTCCTTACAAGTTGCCTTGCAAGAACAACTCTCTGTTTTTCACCACCACTCAGGTCACGCGCGATGTGCATCATACGATGGGACATCTGCACATCATCCAAAAGTTCCACTGCTTTTGGTAATGCATCAACTGTTGAATGCCCGACCTCTGTCAGGGAATTCATGACATTGACGATCACTCTCTCATCACCATATAGTGCAAATGTGCGCTGGAGCATGATGGCAATTCTTTTTGTGATCTCTTTTCTTTGAGGATCATGTATCGGGAGTTTGACAAAATCAGCCTCATAGGGCTGCAGGATCTCACCACTGTATTTACATTTCTGGCCCACGCAACTTGGCGGTTCTATGTAACCGCATTTTTCACAGCGAGCCAGATGGTAGATTACTTCTCCGCTGATATTCTCATATTCTTCAACCCCTCGCAAGACGTGCATAAGAATCGTCTTGCCAGCCCCACTTCTACCCAATATACCAACGACTTCTCCTTCATTGATATCAAGGTTAATGTTGTTTAGTACCTTGACCCCTTCGTATTCGATGGTCAGGTTTTTAATCTCTATGAACAATGCCATTTATAGATTCCTCCGCCAAAGATAGGATGATGCGATGTTTTATTTTAATTGCTATTTAGTTTAAGGTACTTAAGAGTTTTGTATAGTATGCGCAAAACCCAAATATCCTATTATTATTAGTATTATTATTATATTTTAGAACATTGTCAATTAATTAAATTGACATGAACATCAATTACAATATAGAAAGCACTACATAAACATGACGCATTATTTATGCACCGTGAACTTCTGAAATCATATGCAGTGGACATTATTTAATATTTTTATAATGGTCTACAAATTGCCAACTATATCGACAACTTCCACTATGTTCTTTATCACAATATCTGCAGCATTCTTAAGTTTTTGCGGTCGCACATCCCCTTGCTGGGTGGTCATAACCCCCATATCTGCCGCCCTCAATGCAAGTATGTCGTTGATACCGTCCCCCACCATCACCACGGTATCGTATTTTTTCTTTATTTCAAGGACGATGCGTTCTTTACCGTGTGTTGTTGCAATATCAAAGACCCTTTCGATCGGGATATTTACACATTTCGCAAGCTGCCGCAGGTTGTGCATGTTGTCCCCGGATGCGATGTATGTGTCAACTCCCATTTCACCCAATGTCTTGACAGTCTTTGGAGTGTTTTGGAAAACACGGCCTCCCGTGCTCAATACATAAGGGATCGTGTCAATCTGCGAATTCACGATAATACCTGCTGCAAGATAATATACATTCGGGCATTGTCCGGTAACACAATTGAGCACGCTATGCAAATCGCCTATTGAGACTTTGTCCTTTCTGATGACATCGAGTGCCATATTAATTGTAAAAGGACTACTTGAGCAACTTATATCGATTGCGATATCATTGTCATTGATGAACTTGATGAGCGAAATGCCCGGATCTTGCTCCAATATCGATTCAGGGTCAGCATGAAGAACAACGAGTGCTTGATGTGGCTTTTTTGCGACCAGTGCAATACTTTCGATCTCTTCGAGCATACGACCAGTGTTAAGGTCCTTTGCCACACGATACATATGTAAAAGGGTTCCTGCACTGTCAAAAATCACAGCAATACGTTTTTGCATGAAAGTATGATTGAACTAATGCGTAATTACCTTTACGACAAAATTCCCATTACTCAGTAAAGCGGCGAACCTGACAGCAGACACCCTACAACGTATCCCAATATGACACCGCTGTTCAAAAATGGTAAACCCGCCTGTGGTTTTCCTTTCATTACAAAAATCCCAAGTGCAAAAAATCCAATCACTGTCCCGATCATTGCGCCGAGTGCCGGATACGATATGAATCCTGCGTGTTCTATGAACATGTACGCGGATACCACGAGTATAGTTGGCATCACTGCATCACCGAGTCCCATGAAAAATGCTTCTCTTTCGCCTTCTTTGTCGAACTTCTCTGTCCTGAACGAGTATCCGAGATGTTTTGGGATTACAAACAATATCGGAAGTTTAAGATCCATCACACCGTCTGCCAGTGCAATCATGTGTTTTGTTTTGTAAACCGATATCGCATCGTATACTGCTAACAATACCAAAAGCACAATGGTTGGTATAATTGCGAGTGATATCCCGAAAATTGCGGCAGCACCTGCGCCGATCATGAGCCCGAGAATATCGATGACATACCATTCAGGGAATTTGTA